>JAATGA010000213.1 GCA_015654855.1 Rhodobacterales bacterium | reverse complement strand
TCGGGGCGCAGCACGCGGCCATGCGACCCGGCCCCGTCGTTCAGCCACATGCGGATGAACTTCATATATTCGCCCACGGTCGAATAAAGCCCGTGGCCGCCGCAATCCACTTCGGGCGCGTCGGGCAAGGCGAAATCGTCCATCGGTGTCAGGCTGCCATCGGCATTGCGGGCGTGCATCGTGGCCGTGCGCGCCTTCATCAAGGGGGTGCGGGTGAAGCCGATATCCGCCATCCCCAGGCGGTCGAATATCCGTTCCCTGCAAACCTCGCCAAGACGTTTGCCCCGCACCCCCTCGACCACCTGGCCCACCCAGTCGATGTTGGTGCCATATTCCCAAACCTCGCCCGGATCGCGCAGCAGCGGCGTCTCGATCGAGGCGCGGGAGCAGGTCACGACGCTCGGCTGGCCGTGTTCCTCGGCGAGGCGTCGGTAGTTCTCGTTGAAGAAGTCATAGCCGAAACCGGCGGTGTGCAGCATCAACTGCCGCGTGGTGATGTCGGATTTCGGCGCGCGCAGGCGCGGCTGGCCAGCGCTGTCGAACCCGTCCAGCACCTGGAGCCTGCCGATGGCGGGGGCGTAAGTCTTCGCCGGCGCGTCGAGATCGAGCAGACCTTCCTCGACGCATTGCAGGGCGGCGGTGCCGGCAATGGCCTTGGTGGTCGAAAAGATCGCGAAAACGCTGTCGGTGGTCATGGCGCCGTCGCCAAGGCGACGGTCGCCGGCGGCACCTTCCCAGATGTTGCGCGTCCGGTCCGTGACCATGGCGACCACGCCCGGAACCCGCGCGGGGCCTTCGGTCACACCTTTCAGAACCGCATCCAGTGCGGCGGACAGATGGGCCATCTTCTCCTCCCTAAGTCGATGGTGGACCATCAGCCTGCCGGTTGCGGCGGCCGCGCGCTATCCGGTTTCGGAGGCCGCCGTCCGGGATCGGCAGCGGATTTCGCCGCCTACCGCCCCGGTGCGCGGGCGAGCGTGGCCGAAGGGCGCTCGCCGAACCGCGCGCGGTATTGCCCGGCCATCGCGCCGAAGTTCACATAGCCCCAAGCCCCGGCGACCGAGGTGACCGTCTCCTCCGGCTGCGCGGAAAGCAGCGCCTTGCGCAGCCCGTCGAGCCGCCGGTCGCGCAGGAAATCGCGGGGGGAGATGCCGCGAAACCGCCGGAAGCCGTCTGATAGCGACCGGGCGGAAACGCCGACGCGGGCCGCCACCTCGCCGATGGTCGGCGCCTCCTGTGCCAGGGCCTCCATCAGCAGTTCCGCCTCGCGCACGTAATGCGGTGCGGCGGATCGCGCGCCGTCCTGCAAGGCGACCGAGGCGCGCCCGGCCCAGTGATACAGCAGGTCGATGCAGATCATCTCTTCCAGATGCCGGGCGAGGGGCGTATCGCCGGGCGGTGCGCCCTGGCGGATGGTCTGCGTCATATAGCCAAGCAGCGCGTGCCAGCGCGACCCGGTGCCCCCGAAACCCGCCCGGCAGGTCCAGAGCCGGTCGTCTGGCACGAAGCCGAACCAGCGATGCGCGACCTCGGCCATCACCCGATGCGGGATGGTCAGGTTCAGTTGCAGATGGTCCGGGTCGGCGTCGAGCCAGTAATCGGTGCGGCTGCAATCGACCACGAAACTGTCGCCCGCGCCGGTATGGGCCTCGGTCCCCTCGGTTTCCTTATGTCGCAGCGCCCCGTTCAGCGTGGTCAGCACCAGGATATTTCCGGCCTCGGGGTCGAACCGATCCAGATGCACCGGCACGCCATAGGCGAAGCGGGTGACCTTGATCCGCGCGACTTCAGCCTGTTGCAGCGTGGCATTGGGACGGATCAGCCGGCCGGCGGTTTGCAGCCGATAGGGCATATAGACCCGGCGGCAAAACTCGTTCACCTCGTCCCAGTCACTGGACGCGGGCGCACTCGCCTCCGGCGTTGCGAGCAGCGGCAGATCGGTCTGAAGCATGCTACCCTCCTCCCTGGCAGCCTGCGGTCTGATCCTATCCTTGCAGGTCCGGCGCTTTGGCCCAAGAGAAAACGACAGGCGCGGGAAGGGCATCGGCGATACGGCGCGGCCTGCGGCGACGACAGGGGGGGCGGCGGGACCCTCGCGCCCCTAGCGGTCGGCGGGGATGATACCCAGGCCGCGCAGATAGATGCCGACGCCGGATTCCAGCAGATCCTCGGGCGGGAAGGGCGATTTCCCCGCGCCGGAATTGCGCAGGAACAGTTCCACGATCCCATGGCTCAGCGCCCAGACATGGGCGGCGATCATCCGGCCGGGCGGTCGGCGGTCGGCAGGCATCCCGGCGACAAGGCCGGTCGCGGCGCGGTCCATCACATCGTGCGACCTGGCGGCGGTCTGGGCCAGCGCGGGATGGACGGCAAAATCCAGGCCGCTTTCGAACATCGCCATGTAATGGCCGGGATATTTCCGCGCAAAGGCGATATAGGCCCGCCCCGTCGCCTCGAAGGCCGCCAGGGCCGAGGGCTTGCCGCCGTCATGGGCATATTCCAGCAGCGCGCCAAAGATCTCGAACCCCTGGCGCGCGACCTCGGCGATCAGATCGTCGCGGCCCGAGAAATGGCGGTAGACCGCCGCCGGGGTCACATCGGCGCGTTTCGCCGCCTCGGACAGGGTAAAGCCCTGCGGGCCGGTCTCGGCGATCAGCTCCAGCGCCGCCTCGACCAGCGCCTGGCGCAGGTTGCCATGGTGATAGCCGCGCTTCAAAGGTCAGTCCTTCTGCCGCAACTCCGGCCCGCCGCAGATGGATTTGTCGGGCTTGCCGATCAGATCCTTGTCTTTGCCGTTGAAATCGACCGCGTTCAGCAACGTCTGGATCGCGGCGATGCGGGCGCGTTTCTTGTCGTCGGACAGGATCACCGTCCAGGGCGCCTTCTTCACATGGCTGCGCGCGAAAGTCTCGTCGATGGCGACGGAATATTCGTCCCATTTCGCCAGGCCATCGACATCGACGGCGGACAGTTTCCACTGTTTCAGCGGATCCTGCTCGCGGTCGAGGAAGCGCTTCAACTGCTCGGCCCGGCCGACTTCGAGCCAGAGCTTGATCAGCACGATGCCCTCGCTGACCAGCATGTTCTCGAAATGCGGCAACTGGTCGAAGAATTTCGCGCGCTGATCGTCGGTGCAGAAGCCGAAGACCTTTTCCACGATGCCGCGGTTATACCAGCTGCGGTCGAACATCGCCATTTCGCCGGCCGCCGGCAGCCAGTCGATATAGCGCTGGAAATACCACTGGCCCTTTTCCCGGTCGGAAGGCGAGGCCAGCGCCACGACATTGGCGACGCGCGGGTTGAGGTTGGCGCGCATCACGTCGATGGTGCCGCCCTTGCCTGCGGCGTCTCGTCCCTCGAACAGCACGACGATGCGTTTGCCGGTGGCCTTCACATCGGCCTGAAGGCGGACGAGCTGGCGTTGCAGCCGATCCATCGCAGCCTCGTAATCCTTCTTCTTCATCTCTTCCCGATAGGGGTAGGATTTCGTCAGGATGTCGTTGCCGTCATCGGATTCGATCGCCTTGCGGATGGCTTTCGGCGCGGTTTCGCGGAAATAGCGGCTGATCGCGCCGTCGAATGGCAGGTCCATGGTCCCCCCGGGGTCGGTTGCGGCCCGCTGCACGGGCCTTGTCGGCGGACAGTATCGCCGCGCGGCGCGCGGGGCGCAACCGGGGCCGGCAATCGCATCGACAGCGGCGCGGCGTCAGGCGCTGCGCGCGGCGGCCCGGCGGATGGCGGCGATCACCCGGTCGGGCCGGGTGTGATGCGGCATATGCCCCGCGCCCTCGATCATGTCGAGCGCGGCCGCAGGCAGCAGGCGCGCGGCGGGTTCGGCATGGATCTGCGGCGGCACGATCTGGTCGGCGGTGCCATGCACCATCTCGACCGGCAGGGTCAGCCCGGGATAGCGGGTGGACAGCCGCGCCAGATGCGGCTTCAGCCCCGCCACCTGCAACAGGTTCGCCCGCATCACCGCCCGCCGCAGCGTCAGCCCGGCACCGATATAGGTGGCATAGCCCTCGGGCACCGGCTCGGGCGCGAAGATCCCCCCGATCTCGTGCCGGACGATGCTTTCGGGCAGATATGCGGTGGCGAGCGGCAGGGCCGTCGCCAGGCCAAGACGCGAGGACAGGAAATCGTAGCGGAAGCCGAGGCCTCCCCGCCATGGCATGGCCGCCGCCGAGACCAGCACCAGCGCCGAGGGGGCGAGGATCTCCGCCGCCTCCAGCGCCCAGGCGAGCGCGACCGCGCCGCCATAGCTTTGCCCCAGCACCAGCGGCCTCGTGACGCCAAGGCTCGCCAGCGCGCCGGCGATGGTGCGCGCCTGATATGCCGGATCGGTGCTGGCCCCGCCGGTATCGCTGGACCAGCCAAGGCCGGGGCGGTCGACCACCGTCACCCGGAATTCTTCCGCCAGCCGCGGGGCCAGGGCGAAGGTGAAGTCGCGGGTATTGCCCGAGGCGCCGTGGATCAGCACCAGATCGCGACCCTGACCCATCTGCTCGACATGGATATGATCGCGACCCACAGGCACCAACTGACCGGATGCGGGATAGGCGATGCCGGCCTCGGCCTCGCGCGCGGCGGCGCGGGCGCCAATGGAAAACGCCCCGCCGGCCAGCGCCAGCGCGGCGATCCCGATCTTACTGGCCGATCTTTTCCAGCTCATATTGCGTCGTCTGGTAAATCTCGTTGATCCAGTTACCGTAGAGCAGATGGGCATGACTGCGCCAGCGGTTCCTGGGCGGCAGGGCGGGGTCGTTATGCGGATAATAGTGCTGCGGCACGTTGATCGGCGTGCCGCTGGCCACGTCGCGATCATATTCCTGCTTCAGCGTGTCGTTGTCGTATTCGAAGTGGTTGAAGATATACAGCGCCCGCCGCCCCGCATCCTCGACCAGACAAGGCCCGGTCTCGTCGCTGTCGAGCAGCAGTTTCAGCCCCGGCACCGCCTCGATCTCGTCCCGCCGCATCTCGGTCCAGCGCGAGACGGGGATGAAGCAATCGTCCGAAAAGCCGCGCAGATAATGCGAGGTCGGATCGACATTCCTTTGCAGGAAACAGCCAAAGGCCTTGTGGTCGAGGATGTGTTTCTTCACCCCATGGAAATAGTTGATCATCGCCATGCCGCCCCAGCAGACGCCGAAGGTCGAATGCACATGGCTCTGCGTCCAGTCGAACAACCGCGTCAACTCGCCCCAATAGGTGACATCCGTGAAGTCCAGATGCTCGATCGGCGCGCCGGTGATGATCAGACCGTCGAATTTCTCGCCCGTCGCCTCGACCTCGGCGAAGGGGCGATAGAAGGTCTCCATATGCGCGGCGGCGGTGTTTTTGGTCTGATGCTCGGTCATGCGGATCAGATGCAGGTCGATCTGCAAGGGCGTGGCGCCGATCAGCCGGGCGAACTGGTTCTCGGTCTGGATCTTTTTCGGCATCAGGTTCAGCAACCCGATGCGCAGAGGCCGTATATCCTGCGTCGCCGCCCGGTCGGGCGACATGACCATCACACCCTCGTTCCGCAGAACGTCGAAGGCGGGAAGGGTCTGGGGCAGGGTGATGGGCATCGTCTTGGCACCTTGATTGCGTGAGAAACCGGAGGTAATTCCTTTCGCCCGCAAACTCAAGCGGCGGGGCTGCACGCGGATCGTGCGGAATGGAAAGACGTTGCGACCGGGCAGGCCGGGCGCCGCGGCCGGTGCGGCAGCCATGACACAAGACGCGGCCGGGGCTTGTCCAGGGGACCATAGCGCGGATCAGACAGCAGGAAGGCCCGCGTTGAAACGGGCAATCAGCCGGCGGATTTGCGGTCGATTGCACCGGCCACCAGCGCCTCGAAATCGGCGGGGCTGCGGACGGTGGCGACCTCTTCCGCCGTCAGGGTCACGCCCCATTCCGCCATGGCCGCATAGCGCGGCTGGCGGTGGTCCAGCAGCCGGGCATAGCCGAAGCGCAAAAAGGCATCCGGGTCGGCGGTCTCCGGTGTGGCCCCGGTCCGGTCGAGGAACTCTCCCCAGACCCGCAGCAGGAATTCGGGCTGATAATACATCGGCTTCGGCGCGCGGTCGAAACGGCGGACGAGTTCCGCCCGATGCGCCTCGGACCCTTTGATCCAGACCAGCAGCATCCCGGACGACAGCGCCGACAGCACCGGATCGGCGGGATCGGAGGGGTCCACCACCTCGCAGATCGAGCCGCCGCTGTCGCAGACGAAATGCGGATACCCGTAAAGCTCGCGCGCACGGGTGGCGAACCGCGGCGTGTCCAGCAGGGCGTGGATCTCGGCCTCGCGGTGCTGATCCTGGCGACGGCGGTATTCGTCGAAGGGAATGCCGCCCCGCGCCGGATCGCCTGGCTTGCCCAGATAGGTCGACAGCGGTGCGAGATTGTCGAAGGTGATGTTGGACGCGATATAGACCGAGTCGGTCAGCAGCAACTCGCGCAGCAGCGGGACCTTCATCGCCTCGCGCTTGAAGTTGTCGGCGATGAACTCGCCCATGTAGCGGGTGCCGATCCGGTAGTCGATGGAGTAGTGAAACCACTCCCCCCGGTCGCGCAGCAGGTTGGAGATATGGGTCTTGCCAAGGCCCGACATGCCGAACAGCAGCACGCGCTTTTCGCCCGCCTCGCGGAAATCCCTGCCCGTCGACCAGATCATCGCGACCCCTTCACCTGACCCTGCCGGCGCGGTTTAGCGGGGATCGCGCGAGAGTGTAAGAAAAATCCGTCCGTCCGAACCGCCTGCGCGCATCGCTCATCCAGGCGGGCGGGGCAGGATATCTGGTCGAATGCGACATGAAAACGGCCCCGCCTGTCGAAAGGCGGGGCCGGTCGGCGCGGGGCGCCCCGATCAGAAGGTGAAGCCGACCTTCAGCCCGAGCGCAACGGCATGGTTGTCAGACATCTGCGCGCGGGCGGTGTCCGGCGTCCCGGTTTCGGGTTTCCCATCGCCGAGATCGAGGTAGCGGACGCCCATGGTCACTTTCATATTGTCCTGGGTGTAGACCGCCGCGAGGCCGATCCCCTTGTAGCCGTTGGTCGGCGCCAGCGGCGAGATCAGCGGATCACCGTCCGGTTCGTAGCTGACGAAGACCGAGCCCGACCAGTTGTCGTTGAACCGCCGCCCGACGCCGAGCGTATAGGTCGTCGTATCCTCCAGGGCGACCAGCCCGCCGCCCGAGGTGGCGACCAGGCCCTCCGGGTCGATCAGGAACTCGCTCCAGTCGACCCAGCGGATCGAGCCGAACAGCAGCGTATCGGCGGCGATCCCGGTCTGGGCGTCGATATTCACCGCCTGGGGCGTGTTCACCTGGGTGACCGAGTTCATCGAAGCGCCGCTGAACGGGCCGAGATAGGGGTTGGTCGGGAATTGCTCTACGGTGTCGAACTTGTGCTTCACCTTCGAGAAATAGGTGATTGCCACCCGCAGCGCGATGTCGGGGCGTTCATAGGCCGCGCCGACGACATAGCCGAGCGCCCAGTCGTCGTCGAAGGTGACATCATACCCGCTCAGCACGCTGTAGGCCGCGCCTGCCAGCGTCACAGCGCCCGAGGCTTTCGAAGCGCGCACCCCACCGTGGATCGAGAAGTTCTCGTCGAACTTGTACCGGGCCAGCGCGGTGATGCCCGAGCTGTCGACCTTGGCCCTGGTGCCCCCCAGCACCGGCGAGCCGCCGTCGAGCGCCGTCGGATACGAGATGTCGGCGCCATAGGCCTGGTCGTAGATGACGGCGAAGGACCATGCGTCGTTCAACTCGTATTTCAGCGCGATGCCGGGCAGGTTATGATCGCCTGCGACGCTGCCGGTGTCATAGCTCGCGACATCGGTGCCGCTGACGCTCGGCTTGATGATGCCAAAGCTCAGCTCGGCATAATTGCCCTTCTCGAACAGTATCCCGATCGGTTGGCCAGAACGGTCGACACCGCCCGCCATCGCCGTCGTCGCCGTCGTTCCCATAAGCGCACAAAGCGCCCAAGGTATTGTCTTCATTTCATCCTCCCGCCTCGGGCCGCCGACCTTGCGTTCCTCCAACGCGCCGCAGATGCGGCCTTTGGTCGCAGCCCATTGCGGAAAGCGTAGGCCTGCGTCGGAAACCGGTCAATCAATGACGCCGCGTCACAAAATTTCAATTCCGCAATGTGGTTATCCACGGGTTTCGGCACGGATGTTGATCCATATGCCCATAAAAATCACCGCCGCGCCCAGCAGAACGCCGGGGTCCGGCGGCTCGCCATAAAGCGCGAAGCCGACAAGCGCGATCAGCGGCAGGCGGATGAAGTCGATGGGCACGACGAAGCTCGCCGGCGCAAGGCTCAGCGCGCGGGTCAGGCAGGCCTGGGCTGCGACCCCGGCAAAGCCGATCAGCACCAGCAGCGGTGCGGTCGTGGCGTCGGGCAGGGCGGTCTTGCCGTCGATCAGCGCCAGCACCAGGCCGAAGGTGAACTGCATCGCCGTCAGCCAGAACATGATCGAGACGATGCTTTCGCCCTTTTTCGCCATGTCGCGGGTGACCAGCGCGGCGATGGCGAAACCGATGGCGCAGCCCGCCGCCGCAATCAGCCCGGTCCCGATCGGCGCCGCCCCCGGTCGCGCCACGATCAGCACGCCGATAAAGCCAAGCGCCGCCGCCAGCGCCCTCGGCCGGGTGATCCTTTCGCCCAGGATCAGCGGCGAGAGCAGAATCACCCAGACCGGCGAGGTGAACTCCAGCGCGAAGACCTGTGCGAGGGGGATCATGGTCAGCGCGTAGAACCACAGGTTCTGGCCGCTGAAATGGCTGACGTTGCGCAGGAGATGCGCGCCGAAGCGGCGGGTCGGGATCTCGGCGGTGCGCCTTGTGGCGATGGCGAAGGTCATCACCAGCAGCAGCCCGACGAGCGAACGCCATGTCATGATCTCGAACGTGTCGTGGCGCAGCGAGACGCCACGCGCCGAAACCGCCATGGCGATGAACGAGACGATGGAGCCGACCATCCAGAGCGCCGCGTTGCCGGCATCCCGGCGGGCGTTGGTACGGGCGGGGGGCGCTGCTGCGCCGATGGCGACTTTCCCGATGGTGGCGGTTGCGCCGGTTGCGGCGATGCCGTCGATATGCGCATCCGCTGCGCCAGCGCGTGTCGCGCCGCTTGCGCCATCGGCAGGACGTTGGGGCATGATCCGGTCTCCTCGCTTGCCGGAGCGTCCGCAGGTTGTCGCGGCCCGCGCGGGGGAAGTCCAGAGACGCCGGTGCGGGGACCGCCGATTTCCCGTTGCAGCGCCGCGCCATTTCCTCTAATCAACCCGCACTGCGCACCCGTAGCTCAGCTGGATAGAGCGTTGCCCTCCGAAGGCAAAGGCCACACGTTCGAATCGTGTCGGGTGCACCAGTTTCCTCCATCACCAGCGGGCTGCGGCATGTGCCGTTGCGTTTGTTCATGGCAGTGGCGAACGGGGGCCTTGTCGGGGATCGTGGCGACCGCGATTGTGCAGTCGCGGGCGGAATGCGACCTTCGTTCATGCCCCAATGTCACGGCGCAGCATGTGCGACGCTTCCGATCCGGCGGGTTCGGGATCAGATTGGCGGCATCTGGAAGGAGCCGGGGCGCGAACCTCAGCGGTCGGGCGGCGTGGTGTCGCGGCTTACGTCGTTGCCCGTTACCGGGACGCCAGGGGCTGCGTCATTCCCACTCGATCGTGCCGGGCGGCTTTGAGGTGATGTCGTAGGTCACCCGGTTGATCCCTTTGACTTCATTGATGATCCGGGTCGCGGTCTCGCCCAGGAAATCATGGGTGAAGGGGTAGTAATCGGCGGTCATGCCGTCCACGCTCGTCACCGCACGCAGGGCGCAGGCGAAATCGTAGGTGCGGCCGTCGCCCATCACGCCGACCGTTCGCACGGGCAGGATCGCGACGAAGGCCTGCCAGATCTCGTCATAAAGCCCGTGCTTGCGGATCTGGTCGATGTAGACCGCATCGGCCTCGCGCAGGATGGCGAGTTTCTCGCGGGTGATCTCACCGGGGCAGCGGATGGCGAGGCCGGGGCCGGGGAAGGGATGGCGGCCGATGAACGACGGCGGCAGTCCGAGTTCGCGACCCAGGGCGCGCACCTCGTCCTTGAAGAGTTCGCGCAAGGGCTCGACCAGCTTCAGCCCCATCTTTTCCGGCAGACCGCCGACATTGTGGTGCGATTTGATCGTGACCGAGGGCCCGCCGGAGAAGGATACGGACTCGATCACATCGGGGTAGAGCGTGCCCTGGGCCAGGAATTCCGCACCCTCGATCTGGTTGGCGTAGTTCTGGAACACGTCGATGAACAGCTTGCCGATGGTCTTGCGCTTGACCTCGGGGTCGGAAACCCCTTCCAGCGCGCCGAGGAACAGGTCGGATTCGTCGGCATGGATCAGCGGGATGTTGTAGTTGTCGCGGAACATCGCGACGACCTCGGCCGCCTCGTTCTTGCGCAGAAGCCCGTGGTCGACGAAGACGCAGGTGAGGTTGTCGCCGATGGCCTCGTGGATCAGGACGGCCGCGACCGAGCTGTCGACGCCGCCGGAGAGGCCGCAGATCACCTTTTTGTCGCCGACCTGCGCGCGGATCCGGGCGATGGCGTCATCCTTGTAGGAGGCCATGGTCCAGTCGCCGGTAAAGCCCGCGAGGCGGATGAAATTCTCGTAAAGCCGCGCGCCCTTCGGGGTGTGGTGCACCTCGGGGTGAAACTGCACGGCGTAAAAGTCGCGCTCCGGGTCGGCGGTGATGGCGAAGGGCGCATTGGGCGAGGTGCCGTAGACGCGGAAACCCGGCGCGATTTGGCTGACGTGATCGCCGTGCGACATCCAGACCTGCTCGCGCCCGTCATCGAACCAGCCGTCGAGGATGGCGAGCTTCTCGTCCGAGGGCGTGACGAAAGCCCGCCCGAATTCGGCGGTGCCATGGCCGCTTTCCACGCGGCCCCGCAGTTGGGTCATCTTCGTCTGCTGGCCGTCGCAGATGCCTAAGATCGGCACGCCGGCCGTCCAGAGGCTTTCCGGCGCGCGGGGCGAGCCTTCCCGCGTCACGCTGTCGGGACCGCCGGACAGGATCACGGCGCGGGGGGCGAAACCCTTCAGAAAGGCGTCGGTGACTTTCTGATAGGGGTGGATTTCGCAATAGACGTTCAACTCGCGCAGGCGGCGGGCGATGAGCTGCGTCACCTGGCTGCCGAAGTCGATGATGAGGAGGCGCTGATGAGGATGGGTCATGCGCCCGCGTAAGCGATGGGGGCGTGAATCGCAAGACGGGTTCTGCGCAGCCAGGGTCGCGAAGGGGATGGGGCATCCGGGCGGGCGGAAGAGAGGCATATTGAGCGGGCGTTTCGGCCAAAGCGGAGAGGGCGTCGTTTTCGGCGCCCGGGGATGTCGTTTTCAGGCGGCAAGCGGCGCATCTGTCAGGTGGCGCAAGGGCAGGGCGGCGCATAAGCGAGGAAACGGGAGCGGAGGTTTGCCATGAACGAGATTGTCGGGCGCCGTGGGCGCGGAGGGGGCGGCGCTGCGCGTCGGGCAGAGCGGACGGCCGTCTCGGTCGAGACCGCGCGGTTCATCGAGCGCAACATCCCGAATTTCGAGGTTCTGAACGAGGAGGCGCTTCAGATCATCGAATGGAACGCCGAGACGGTTCTGGAAGAGATCGGCGTGAACTTCGTCGAGAACCCGGCCGCGCTCGACCGCTGGCGGGCGGCGGGGGCGGATGTGCGGGGGGAGAGGGTGCGGATCCCGCGCGGCCTCGCGCGGCAGCTTTGCGCGACCGCGCCGTCGCGGTTCACCCAATACGCCCGCAACCCGGCCCGCAATGTGGAAATCGGCGGGCGGAACCTGGTGCTGGCCCCGGTCTATGGCCCGCCCTTCGTCCATGATGCCGAGGGTGGGCGGCGCTATGCCAGGCTGGAGGATTTCCAGAACTTCGTGAAGCTCGGCTATATGTCGAAATGGCTGCACCATTCCGGCGGCACGGTCTGCGAACCGACCGACGTGCCGGTCAACAAGCGCCATCTCGACATGCTGCTGGCGCATATGACCCTGTCGGACAAGCCCTATATGGGGTCGGTCACCGAGCCGTCGCGGGCGGCGGATTCGGTCGAGATGTCGAAGATCCTGTTCGGCGCCGATTTCGTCGACGCCAATACGGTGATGACCAGCCTCGTCAACATCAACTCGCCGCTGACCTTTGACGGGATCATGATGGGCGCGCTGGAGGTTTATGCGGCGGCCAACCAGGCCTCGATCATCTCGCCCTTTATCGTGGGCGGGGCCATGGCGCCGGTGACGGTGGCGGGCACGCTGACCCAGGTCCAGGCCGAGGTTCTGGCGGGTGTCGCCTACAGTCAGCTGGTGCGGCCCGGCGCGCCGGTGATCTATGGCGCCTTCGTGACCAGCATCGACATGAACTCGGGCGCGCCGACCTTCGGCACGCCCGAGGCCTCGCTGATCACCTATGGCGCGGGGCAACTGGCGCGGCGGCTGGGGCTGCCCTATCGCTCGGGCGGGTCGTTCTGCGGGTCCAAGCTGCCCGATGCCCAGGCGGCCTATGAGACGGCGAATACGCTGAACAACGCGCTGCTGGCCGGCGTGAACTTCATGCTGCACGCCTGCGGCTGGCTGGAGGGCGGTCTGGTATCGAGCTACGAGAAATTCGTGATGGATGCCGACCAGTTGGGCGCGCTGCACGGGATGGCGCGGGGGATCGCGCTCGACGCGAATGGCCAGGGGATGGAGGCGATCCGCGAGGTGGGGCCGGGCGGCCACTACCTCGGCTGCGCGCATACCCAGGCGAATTTCAAGACGGCCTTCTGGCGGTCGGATCTGCTGGACTACAAACCCTACGAGACCTGGGCGGAGGAGGGGGCGCGCGACACGATGGCCCTCGCCGGGATCCGGGTGAAAAAGCAGCTTGCCGATTACCAGCAGCCGGCGCTGGACGAGGGTGTTGCCGAGGCGCTGGAGGATTTCGTCGCCCGCCGCAAGGCCGGGATGCCCGACGCGTTCATCTGACCGGGGATTTCCGGGCGGGGGATTGCCTTCGGATCAGGTAATTCGTTTCCATTTGAGAAACAATAAGCGGCCCGCATACGAGCGATGCGGGCCGTTTGCATTCACATCGGTTGCGCGTCGCGCGGCAGCAGCCGCGCCTCGGCCATCAGGGCGATCAGCACCTCGACATGGCGCGAGACGGAATAGGCGGTATCGCCCCGGCGGCGGGTTTGCTCCAGCCATTCCTCCTGATCCATCAAGGCGCTGACGGTGCGCTGCGGGCTGCCCTGGCGGTCGACCAGGCGGCACAGGTCCCGTTCGCGCCGATAGTCGGCAAGGCCGAAACGCGCGGCGCGGATCAACAGGCTGGGGCGGCGAAGATCCGCCAGCAGGGCGCGGAAGTCGGACATGAAAGCCTCCTGTGGTTGCCCCGACAGGCTGCCCCATAGCAACCGGGCGTTGCATTTCTCCAGGTTCATGCGCTCGGAACCTTTTATATTGTTTAGGTTTTGGAAACAAATATCGAGGAAGTGCAAAAAGTTAACGAACCGGTAAGGAAATCCACCCAGGGTTATTAACAGAAGGTTACGGCCCGGCCGGGTGAGCGCCGTGCCAGATCGCGTCTCGGTAAAGTCGTGGGCAGAGGAACGATGCAAGGACATGTGACCAGCGATTCCGGCCGGGCCGGCGGCGGGTTGCCGCCAGGGGTGCGGCTTTACCTCGACCATACCGGCGAGGGGCTGTCGCTCAGGGCGCTGGCCCGGCGCGAGGGCTGTCATCCGTCAAAGGTGATGCGGCAGGTGCGCCGTTGCGAGAACCGCCGCGACGACCCGCTGATGGACGAGGCGCTCGATGCGCTGATCCTGCGGGCCGCGGCAGAGCAAGCCACCGAAGGAAAGGAACCAACCGGGATGTCCGCACATCTGCGTCATGCCGTCGCCGAAGAGGCGATGATCGCCCGCGAAGCCCGCCGCGTCCTGCGCAGGCTGGCCGAACCGGGCGCGGTTCTGGCGGTTGCCGCCGATATGGAAAAGGCGGCCGTGCTGCGCGAACTGCCCGATGGCCGGTCGTTGCGCACCGCCATCGTCGACCGGGCGGTGGCGCAGGGCTTTGCGCTGCGCGACTGGATCGCCTGCCGTAAGCCGGGCCGGGTTGCGAGTTACGAACTGACCGGGGCCGGGCGCGGGGCGCTGAAGCGCATGGTCGAAGAGGATGCCCGCGCCGCAGGTGGCCTCGCCGAGGTAGCGGCGCCCTTCGCCGACCAGCACCGCGAATGGGCCGAACGCGAGGAGGACGGCGCCGACGGCCCGCGCCGGCTGCGCTATAACCTCGCCGAAAGCCCGGTCGCCGTGCTGGGCCGCAGGCGGGACAAGGACGGCAAGCCTTTCCTTGAGGCGGAACTGGTCCAGGCCGCCGAACGTCTGCGCGAGGATTTCGAACTGGCGCAGATGGGGCCGCGGGTGGCGCAGAACTGGGACCGGTTCATGACCGGGACCGACCGGGGCGGATTTCGCGCCGACGGGGGCCAGGCCGAGGGGCCGGCGCGCGCCCGCGACCGGGTGGCGGCGGCGCTGCGCGACCTCGGGCCTGGCCTTGGCGACGTGGCGTTGCGGGTCTGCTGTTTCCTCGAAGGGATCGAGATGGCGGAACGCCGCATGGGTTGGGCCGCGCGTTCGGGCAAGGTGGTGCTGCGGATCGCCCTGTTGCGGCTGCGGCGGCACTATGACGAGACCTATGGGCGCTCGGGTCCGCTGATCGGCTGAGGGCGGGTGGTGGCCGCCTTCGGGTCCGGTCGCGATCCTGTTCGGGCGATGAACATATTGCCGTGGAAGGAAAAAGCCCCGCCGGATTGGCGGGGCTTTGTTTTCTGCGGCGCACCCGAAACCAGGACGCGGCGGGGGATCACGCGGCGCGGCGAGCCTTCATAGCGGCGGCGAAACGCTCGAACAGGTAATAGCTGTCCTGCGGGCCGGGGCTCGCCTCGGGGTGATACTGCACCGAGAACACCGGCTTGCCGTCGAGTGCGATGCCGCAGTTCGACCCGTCGAACAGCGAGACATGAGTTTCCGACACGCCCGCCGGCAGGCTCTGGCTGTCGACGGTGAAGCCGTGGTTCATCGAGGTGATCTCGACCTTGCCGGTGGTCAGATCCTTGACCGGATGGTTCGCGCCGTGGTGGCCGTGGTTCATCTTGACCGTCTTCGCGCCAAGCGCCAGGGCCAGCATCTGATGGCCCAGACAGATGCCGAAAAGCGGCAGATCGGCGTCGAGAACCCCCCGGATCATCGGCACGGCATATGCGCCCGTCGCCGCCGGATCGCCG
>JAATGA010000529.1 GCA_015654855.1 Rhodobacterales bacterium | reverse complement strand
GATGGCATAGGCATTGGCCGCGATGTCGGGCATGTCCTCGACCAGCAGCACCGGATAGCCCATCAGCCGCGCCGGCTCCCCCGCCGCCAGACCGTCCGACCACATGAAGCGGCCATCGGCATCCTTCATCTTGCGCACCGCGCCTGCCGTTTTCGAATTCATCACGAAGCTCGCATTGGCCCGGTAATCGGCGCCCAGCGCATAGACCAGATCGACGATCTTGTCGGCGGCACCGGTCGTCGGGAAATCCGTTGCCGCGCCCGAGGCGACATAGCCAAGGCTCCCCCAGGCCCAGGAGGCGTTGGCCACCTTGGTCGGCGTCAGAAAGCCCTTGGGCTTGTCCACCCCGTCGCCACTGACGAAGGCTGCCGATTCCGCCCGGATGAACCGCGTGGCGATCTTGCCGGCCAACCAGCCCTCGACATCGAAGGCGCTGTCGTCCAGCAGCCGCTGGCTGGCCTTCGGCATGGCGGCCAGCTCATGCAGTTTGATCGAGACGCGCTCGATGGCCGGGGTGGCGGTCTCGGTGGCCGCCGCCGTCTCGGTCGCCCAGCCCGAGCCGATCTCGCTGCGGTCGATCAGCACGTCGAAGCTCGCGGCATCGACATTGACCACATTGGCGATCTGCCGGATCGAGGCGGTCGCCAGCAGCACCGACCGGATCCGGTCCGCCGTCTGCGGGTCGACCAGATAGCCGCCATCCGCCGCCACCGCCGTCGACAGCGCCTTGCCCTCCAGGGTCAGGCCGCGAAAGCCCTCGTCCTCGCCGGTGCGCAGATAGGCGGCAAAGGCCTTGCGATGGGGGACCTCTGCCTCGGCCCGGGCCGAAAGCGCCGGGCGTCCCCAGGTCGTCATCTTGGTGCTGAGCATGGTCATCCGCTGTTCCTGTTGTTGCAACGCCGATTTCACTTCACCCTGAAAGACATCGAGTTCTTTCAGGAAACCCGCCATGGCCGCCGCCGCTTCGGCAGCCGGCTCCGGGGCGCCGGAATGCCCGGCCCCCATCTCTGTTCCGCTCATCGCGATCATCCCTTGCCTGTTGATCCCCGGACCGTCCGGGACGACTGAACGGCACCCCCGGGCAACGTCTCCGGGGATGCGGGTGCCTCACCGCGCCTGGCGCAGCGCCAGGGTCGCCTCGGCGATCACGGCGGCCAGCGCCCGCCAGCCGTCCTCTCCGGCAGATTTCGCCCGCACCTGCGCCTCGGCCTGCATGGGGAAGGTCACCAGCGACACCTCCCACAGATCGACCTCGGCCAGCCGGCGCACCCCCTTGTCGTCCCGCGTCGCCCGGATCGTGCGATAGCCGATGGACAGCCCCTCGATGGCCCCCGCCGCCAGCAAGGCGGCAGCCTCGCGGCCCCGCGACACCTCCGGCAGCAGGCGGCCCCTGACCCACAGACCCCGGCCATCCTCGCGGATCTCGTCCCAGACGCCGATGGGTTCCGCCGGATCGTGCTGCCACAGCATCCTGATCCGCCGCCCCGCGCGCGCCAGCGACCCGGCATAGGCCCCCGGCAGCACCATGTCGCCACCCTGGTCCACCCGGCCGAACAGCGAGGCATAACCCTCGATGACCTTCCCCCCCGCCGCCGCCTCGCCAAGGCTCACCGCCGGCCCGCCCGCGAATTTGCGTTCGGGCGCACCCTGATTCTGAAAGTCCCGCATTGTCACCTCGTCGCCGCTGCGATCACCGCCTCGGCCCCCTGCGCCAGCAGAAAGGCCGCAACCCCATAGACCCCGACCCAGATCCGCCGCTCCAGCCGCTCCAGCGCCTGGTCGATCTGCCCCAGCCGGAAGTCGAGCGCTGCCCACCGCTCGGCCAGCACCCGCTCGTTCGCCTCGATCCGGGCATTCGCCGCATCGAAACTGTCGTAGAGGAACCGCGATCCCTCCCCCTCGGCCCGCATCACCCGGCCACCCGGGGCAGGCCCAGCAGGGCGCGCTTTTCCTCTTCCGTCAGGAAATCGGCGGCGCCGACCCGCGCCCATTGCTGGTCGCGCTCCGCCGACAGCGCCGGAATGCGGTCGAGGTCGGGCTTCAGCGCGACCGCCTCGCCGGCGAAATCCGACAGCCAATGCGCCAGCGCCCCCAGCACCTTCGCGGCCAAAGGCAGCACCGTCAGCCGGTAAAACGCCCGGTTCGCCTCCTGGTAATTCGCGTAGGTCGCATCGCCCGGAATGCCCATCAGCATCGGCGGCACACCGAAGGCCACCGCGATCTCCCGCGCCGCCGACAGCTTGGTCTCGTGGAACTCCATATCGCTGGGGGAAAACCCCATCGGCTTCCAGTCGAGCCCGCCCTCCAGCAGCATCGGCCGCCCGGCGTTGCGCGCGCCCTGATGGTTTGCCTCGATCTCGGCCACCAGACGGTCGTATTGATCCGACGACAGGCTTCCCCCGTCCGGCCCCTTGTAAACAATCGCCCCCGAAGGCCGCGCCGCATTGTCGAGCAGCGCCTTGGACCAGGCGCTCGACGCATTGTGCACGTCTATCGCCACCGCCGCCGCCTGAAGCGGCGAGAACCCGTAATGGTCGTCCTGCGGGTGAAAGGCCCGGATATGGCAGACAGGCTGCGGCCCCTCGCCCAGCGCGAACCGATGTGCACGCCCGCCGACCGAATATTCGTAACCCACCGGCCAGCCATCCGCCCCCGGCACCAGCGCCATCCGGTCCGAGCGCAGCACATGCAACTCGCCTGGCATCGCGCCCGATCCCGGCACCGCCTCGACGTAGGCATTGCCCGACAGCAGCAGAAAGCCGTAAAGCGCTTCCAGCAGTTCCGCCCGCCCCTGACCCGGATTGGGCCGCCGGATCAGTTCCAGCACCGGATGCGTCTCATACCGCCGCTCGCTGTCCTTACACAGGACCGGCAACGCCGCCGCCGCCTCGGCGATCATCTTCACCGCCCGGAACGCCACCGGATTGCCCAGAAACCCGTTCCGCGTCAGCGAGCCGGTATCCCTCGGACTCCAGGCCACCCGCCCCGAACTCCCCCAGGCCACCACCCGCCCGGTGGCCGAGGCCTTGGTCTCCGGCACCACCGCGCGCCGCCGCAGGAAATCGAACATGCCCGAAACTCCCCTTCCATGCGCGATCCGCCGCCCCGAGAGGGCCGATCACCGCCATCCATGTCCCGCCACCGCCCCGCAGAAAGGCGGCAAAACCCTTCCCCCCATCCTCTCTGCGAAAATATCCTCGGGGGGTGAGCGGCAGAGCCGCGAGGGGGCAGACATCCCCCTTTTCCGCCGCCGCCTACAGGCTCCGCACCTGCGGATTCCTGAACCGCCCCGCCGGCTCCACCACCAGTTCGGTCAGCGCCCAGACCAGGGCATCCACCCGGTCGGGCGAGCCCTTGCCCTCATAGCCCTGCGCCGTCATCCGGCACATCTGATCCTCCAGCCGCGCCAACCCCGGCAGATGCCGGACCCGCCCCTGCTCATACAGCGCCGCCACAGGCTCCGCCCTGACAGCCTTGCCCTTCGAGGCGCGGACCAGCCTCAAAGGCACCAGCGGATCGACCTGCCGGATCACCGATCCGACCATCTCGCCGCCCATATTCACCTCCGCGACCAGACGTTCCGCCCCGTGCCGGTCCATGGCGGCAATCGCGGCCCTGGCCCAGGTCTCGGGACTCGCGCCCTTCACGCTCGCATCCTCGATGACAAAGGCCCGCCAGGTCTGCGGCGGCCCCTCGGTCACCGCACCGACCACGACGATGCCGCATTCGTCCGATCCCTCGTGCCCCGTGGCCGGCGGATCGACCGCCACGACCGTGCGGGACAAGGCCGGCACCGCCTCGATGCGCGCCGCCTCCAGGCCCGCCATCGACCACAGGGCACCCTCGGCATCCTCCAGCAACTGCCCGTCCAGTTCCTGCAACCCCAGACGCGAGCCGCCATAGCGCGCCCGCACCTCCTCAAGGAAACTCGCGGCAAGATAGGCCCGGTTCGCCTCGGTCGGCGCATGGGTCGCAACGGTCGAGGGGTTCTTCAGGATAGCCTTGACCACAGCCACATTCCTCGGCGTCGTCGTCACCACCTGGCGCGGATGCTCGCCCAGCCGCAGCGCGAACTGCAACTGGTCCCAGGCCTCGCCCGCCTTCGGCCATTTCGCCAGTTCGTCCGCCCAGGCCGCGTCGAACT
>JAATGA010000292.1 GCA_015654855.1 Rhodobacterales bacterium | reverse complement strand
GCAATAGACGCCGCGCGGATGCGGCTACAGTTCGGCGATAATCTCCATCGCGCGGATCTTCGGCGCCCCGGTGATGGATCCGCAGGGAAACAGCGCCTGCATCAGTGCATAAAGGTCGGGCCGGCCCTGCAATTGCCCGGTCACGCGCGAGCTCATCTGGTGGACGGTGGCGAAACTGTCGACGGCGAACAGTTCCGGCACCGCGACCGAGCCGACGCGGGCGATGCGGGCGATGTAGTTGCGCAACAGATCGACGATCATCAGATTCTCGGCCCGGTTTTTTTCGGACCGCGCCAGCCCCGCCGCCAGTTCCGCATCCGTCACCGGATCGGGGTCGCGCGGCGCCGTGCCCTTCATCGGCCGCGCCTCGATCCGCCCTGCGGCGTCGGTGCGGAAGAACAACTCGGGCGAGCGCGAGACGACCACCGGGCCGACGCCGAAATCCGCATATGCGCCATAGCCCACCGGCTGGCGCGACCTCAGCGCCGCGAACAGGTCCAGCGGTCCGCCCTCGGTCAGACGCGTTTCCATCGGAAAGGTCAGATTGATCTGATAGCAATCGCCGGCGGCGATGTAGTCGAGCACCCGGGCGATTGCGGCGGCATGGTCCGCCTCGGTGATCTCCGGCACCAGCGGGCCAAGCCGGGCACGCGCCCCCGACATCGCCAGAACATTGGCGGCATCGCGCGGGCGGTCATAGATGCCAAAGGCCAGAAGCGGCGTCTCGCCCCCGTCGCGGGCCAGCGGCGCGAGCTTCGGCTCCAGCGCGAAACCCGCCTCACAGGATATGTAGCCCGCGATCCAGGCGCCACCCGCGCGCGCGCCCTCCAGCCAGCGCAGCGCGGGGGCAACATCGTCGGGCCGGTGCACCACCACCAGTTCTTCGGCCTCGTCGAAAAGCGCGGGCCGCCCGTCCGGCCCATTCTCGCACAGGATCAACCGCTGCCTCCCGGCTTGTCCATCGCGACGCGTGCCGCGCGCGGATCATACTCTTGCAACTCTATCCGTCCGTCGGGGGCCGGCGGCAACCGGAACCGCCACCGTGCTCGCGCAGCGGCGCAACCTTGCCGATTTCCGCAACGTCAACACTCGCCCCTCGCGCGACACGTCCGCGCGCCGGCCTCACCGAAGATAGCCCCACCCTTCGACCAGCGCCAGGCGTCGCCGATCATCTGCGGCAGGCTGGACCTCTTCGGCTCCCACCCCAGTTCCGAGATCGCCCGTTCGGATCCCGAGACCAGCGCCACCGCGTCCCCCGCCCGGCGCGCGCCCCGCACCAGCGGCACCTCGGCGTTGGTGACGGCGCGGCTGGCGTCGATCACCTCGCGCACGGTGAACCCGTTGCCGGTGCCCAGGTTGAAGGCCCGCGTCCCCTTGCCGTCGAGCAGCCATTTCAGGCCGAGCACATGCGCGTCGACCAGATCCGAGACATGGACGTAATCGCGCACGCAGGTGCCATCGCGCGTGGGATAGTCGTCGCCGAAAACGGTCAGCGCCGGCCGTTTGCCCTCGATCGCCTCCAGCATGATGGGGATCAGATGGGTTTCCGGGACATGCTGCTCGCCCACCTCGCCCTCGGGATCGGCGCCCGCGACGTTGAAATAGCGAAAGATGACGTGGTTCAGCCCGAAGGCCGCGCCGAAATCGCGCAATATCCCCTCGATGGCCAGCTTCGATCCGCCATAGGCGTTGATCGGATATTGCGGCGTCGCCTCGTTCAGAACCACGCCGTCCTGATCGCCATAGGTCGCGCAGGTCGAGGAAAAGACGAAGTTGCGGATGCCGGCGGCTACTGTCGCCTCGATCAGGTTCAGGCTGCCGTTGACGTTGGTGCGCCAGTATTTTCCGGGATCCTTCATCGACTCGCCGACCAGCGACAGGGCGGCGAAATGCATCACCGCGACGGGATTCCATTCCGCCAGCGCCGCGTCGATGCTGGCCCGGTCGGTCAGATCGCCCTGCGCAAGGGGGCCGAACCTCACGGCTTCGGCCCAGCCGGTCGACAGGTTGTCGAAGGCCACAGGCTCGAACCCCGCGCGCGCCAGAGCCTTGCAGGCATGGGCGCCGATATAGCCCGCGCCGCCCGTGACCAGAACCCTGTCCGCCATTTCCGCCTCCGTCTTCTCAGGTTTCGACCGGCATCGTGGCGGGGGTCGCGCCCCGCCGCCGCAGCGCCGCCTCGCGCCAGGTGATATAGCTGATCGCCGCCATGATCACGAGGCCGCCGACCAGCACCCAAATGTCCACCCCCTCGCCGAAGGCCAGAGCCCCCAAAAGCGTCGCCCAGAGGAGTTGCAGGAAGGTGACGGGCTGCGTCACCGACAGCGGCGCCACCGCGAAGGCCCTGGACATGAAATAGTGCCCCGCCGTGGCGAAGACCGCGACCAGCGCCAGCCAGCCGAGCTGCGCCGCGCTGACCGGCACCCAAGTGATCAGCGCGACGGGCAAAAGTCCCACCGTCACCGTCAGCGACATCATCGCGACGATGGTGCCCGCGCCCGCCACCGCGCTCAGCCTCTTGGCGAAAAGGTAGCTGCCGGCGAAGCAGCAGGCCGCGCCAAGCTGGGCGAGTTGCCCCGCGCCAAGCTCGCGCAGGCCGGGCCGCAGGATGATCGCCGCGCCGCCAAGCGCCACGAGGATCGCGGCGATGCGGCGGAAGGCGAGACGCTCGCCGAAGAACAGCGCGCCGCCCAGGGTGACCAGAACCGGGTTCAGATAGCCGATGGCCGTGACCTCGGCCACCGGCAGGCGGGCCATGGCATAAAACCACAGTATCACCGCCACCGTATGCGCCGCGCCCCGGCCCAGAAACAGCGGCATCGCCCCCTTCGGCAGCCCCGCCCTCAGACTGCCGACCAGCACCGGCGCCAGCAGGATCAGGCCGAAGACCATCCGCAGGAACGAGGATTGCGTCGCCGGCAGAGCCGTGCCGATATGGCGGATGATCCCGGTCATGGCCACGAAGGACAGGCCCGAGGCGAGCATCCAGGCCACACCCTCGACCGGCCGGACGGACACGGCTCTCGGGTTCGGGCGCGCGGGTTCCGCGCGGGCGGGCAAAAGGCCGGGGGCAAGGGCAGGTGCGGCGGGCATGGACGGACAAAGGCCCATCCGCGCGCCCGGCGCAAGCCCCCTTCCGGCACCGAACCTGCCGATCCGCCCGGCTGTGGCCGTGCGAAGCGAAGAATGCGTTTGGGTCGGCAGGAAGAGGCAGCCGCGCGCCTGGGGGTCCGCGTTGCCCGATACGCGCCCACAGAGGCATCCGCGCTTGCAGGAACCGCCGGGGTCGGCCACCCCAATCCGGCGTGCCGTCACGCGCCGCTCAGGCGGCGGAGACGAGGCCCGCCGCGATCGCCCACATCACGCAACCGATGCCGAAGTCCAGCCGCGCCCATGACTTCGGACTGGCGAACAGCGGCCGCAGCAGCCACGCGCCGAAGCCCAGCGCCGAGAAGAACACCGCCGAGGCCAGCATCGCCCCCGCGCCGAAAGCCGCGCCATCGGGCGCATATTGCGCCGAAACCGCCCCGATCAGCGCGAGCGTGTCCAGATAGACATGCGGGTTGGCCCAGGTCAGCAGCAGGCAGGTCGCCAGCACCCGACGCAGCGGTGCGGGTTCCACCCCCTCGGCCCGCAGCGCCGCGCCGCCCGCGAGCGCCGAGCGAAACCGCAGCGCGCCATAGACGATCAGGAAGGCAGTTCCGCCCCATCGCATCGCCTGGCCCAGCCAGGGCAGCGCCGCCGAGGCCGCGCCGAAGCCCGCCACCCCCGCCGCGATCAGCACCGCGTCCGAGATCGCGCAGACCGCGACCACCGCCGCCACATGCTCGCGCCGCAGCCCCTGGCGCAAGACAAAGGCGTTCTGCGCCCCGATGGCCGCGATCAGCCCGATCGACAGCAGAAATCCCGCGATGAATGCGCCGCCCATATCCGACCCCGTTGATTGACGGCTTGACCTCACATCCCGGTCTGAAACAATCCAGTTAAAGTTTCTGTTGTGGATTAAGCAAAACTGATGCTGGACTATCCGCAGATCGCGGCGCTGGCCGCCGTTCACCGGCGCGGGTCTTTCGAACTCGCGGCGGCGGCGCTCGGCCTGACACCCTCGGCCATATCGCAGCGCGTCAAGGCGCTGGAGGAGAGGACGGGCGCCCTGCTGATCCGGCGCGGGCAGCCCTGCACCGCGACGCCCGCCGGGCTGCGGCTGATCCGGCATCTGGAGGAGGTGGCGCTGCTGGAACGCGGCCTCTCCGCCGATCTGCCGGGTGCAGGGGCCACCGCGGTCCCGGTGCGGATCGCGGTCAATGCCGACAGCCTGGCCACCTGGGTCGTCCCTGCGCTGGCAGGCGTGCCGGGAATGCTGTTCGATCTGGTGATCGACGATCAGGACGTGTCGCAGGACTGGCTGCGGCGGGGCGAGGTCGCGGCGGCGATCACCGGCCAGCCCGGGCCGCTTCAGGGCTGCGACAGCCACCCTCTCGGCCGGCTGCGCTATCGCGCGATGGCGAGTCCCGGCTTCGTTGCCCGCTGGCTGGCGGACGGCGTGACGCTCCAGGCGATGGCGCGCGCGCCGGTGCTGACCTATTCCGACAAGGACCGCTTGCAGGACCGATGGCTCGCCGCCCATGTCGGGCCGCGCATCGCACCGCCGACACATTGGCTGCCCTCGGCGCATGGCTTTATCGACGGGGCGCTTGCAGGACTTGGCTGGGGGATGAACCCCGAGCTGCTGGCGGCCCCCCTGCTCGCCAGGGGGCATTTGGTCGAACTGATCCCCGGCACAGTCCTGGACGTGCCCTTGCACTGGCAGTTCGGGCGCATCGGCGCGCGGGCGCTGGCCCCGCTGACAGCCGCGATCCGGGCGGCGGCGCGAGCGGCGCTGCTGCCCCCCTGAACCACGCGGACCTTCGCAGACGGGCCTGCCGCGCGCGCAACCCCCTTCGGGCCCCCCCACAATACCCGGCGCCTTCGCCCCCTTGCGCCCCCCTTCCCCTGCGCCCATTGTCGCGCCGCGAAACGAGCGGCGAAAGGACAGCGGATGAGCGTGAAGGTAGCCCTGATCACGGCAGGCGGCAGCGGTATGGGCGCGGCCTCGGCAAGGCGTCTGGCGGCGGACGGGTTCCGCGTGGGCATCCTGTCCTCCTCCGGGCGCGGCCAGGCCCTCGCGGAAGAGCTGGGGGGCATCGGCGTCACCGGGTCCAACCAGTCGACCGACGATCTGAAACGCCTCGTCGATCTCGCGACCGACCGCTGGGGGCGGATCGACGCCCTGGTGAACTCGGCCGGGCACGGGCCGCGCAAGGCGCTGCTGGAGCTGACGGACGAGGACTGGAAAGCCGGCCTCGATGTCTATTTCCTGAACGTCGTGCGGCCCCTGCGGCTGGTCACGCCGGTCATGCAGGCGCAGAAATCCGGGGCGGTGGTCAACATCTCGACCGCCTGGGCCTTCGAGCCTTCGCCGATGTTTCCGACCTCGGCCGTGGCACGGGCAGGGCTTTCGGCCTTCACCAAGCTGTTCGCCGACCAGTATGCCGCCGACAATATCCGCATAAACAACGTGCTGCCGGGCTGGATCGACAGCCTGCCCGCGACCGAGGAACGGCGCAAGGCCGTGCCGATGGACCGCTATGGCACCTCGGACGAGGTGGCGGCGACCGTGGCCTTCCTGTGTTCCGAGGGCGCCGGCTATATCACCGGGCAGAATCTGCGGGTCGACGGCGGGCTGATGCGCGGCATCTGACCCGCGCCCGCGCCGGGCGCATCATTTTGCGACCCGGCGAAAATTTTTCCCTCCGCGCGCCAAGGATCGGCCCGCGGCCTGCGTCTTACCCTCGATATGCTGATGGATACGCCCGACGAAACCCTTGCCAGTTCCGCCGCCGCGGGCGACCGCGCGGCCTTCGGCATTCTGGTCGGGCGGCACTACGACCGGATCCACGGCCTGTGCTGGCGGCTGACCGGCTCGCGCGCCGAGGCCGAGGATCTGACCCAGGACATCTGCGCCGCCCTTCCGGCAAAGCTTGCCGGCTGGCGCGGCGAGGCCCGGTTCACCACCTGGCTTTACCGCGTCGCGGTGAACGCCGCCCACGACCTGCGCCGCCGCCAGGCGGTGCGCACCCGCGCCGCCGACGGCTGGGGAGATTGGGAAAAGGCGCGGCAGGACGAGATGGCCGAGGACCGCGCCCGCGCCGACTGGCTGGCCGCCGCCATGGCGCGGCTGTCGCCCGAATTGCGCGACACCGTGGCGCTGGTCCTTGGCGAAGACCTGACCCAGGCCGAGGCCGGAGCGATCCTCGGCCTGTCCGAAGGCACCATTGCCTGGCGCATGTCCGAGGTGAAGAAACGGCTGCGCGCCATCGCGGCAGAGGAGGCGAAATGAGCGACGACGATCTTGACGCGCTTCGCGCCGCGCTGAAACCCGCGCCCGCCCCTGATGAAGGGACCCGCGCCCGCGCCCTGGCGCTGGCCATGCGAAATTTCGACGGATTTCACAGCGGTCCCCAAGGATCGGCCGATCCCCTGCGTCCCAACCAGGACCGCCCCCCGAGGGCGGGTTTCCTGAAGGGAGTCGCAGATATGCTGAAATCGCTTTCCTCTCGCCCGATTCTGGCCGGTTCCGCCTCGGTCGCGGCGCTGTGCCTTGGCCTTGCGGTGGTGCTGCCGCAGATGGACGGACGCCTCGCGCCGCCAAAGGGGCCGGTGCGGACCGATGCCCCGGCGCAGGGCCAGGCCGGTTCCACCGGCTCTGCCCCCGCCCTGCCCGGCGAGGAAACCGCGCCCGTTGCCGATACGGCCCTGTCGGGTCGTCAGTCCGCCGCCGCCCCGGCCGATGCGACGCCGGCAAGGCCGGCCTCCACCGACGCATTGGCCGCCGCAGACCCGCTTGCCACCGAGCCGATGCCCGAACCTGCGCCCCAGGCCCGCTCCGAAGCCCCGGCGGAAGCGGAGGCGCCGTCGGCAGTTCTGCCGCCCCGCCCCGCGCCCGGCCAGCCGCTGGTGCGCAAATCGACAGGCACAGGCGTCGGGATTTCCGGCTCCGGCCGATTCGGACTGAGCTACGATGAAAGCGCGATGGCCGTCGCGCCTGCGTCCCCCGACCTCGCCGCCCCCGCCCTGTCCGATACCGAGGCTTATGCCAATGCCGAGGCCAATCCGGTGAAAATCACCGCCGAGGAGCCGGTCTCGACCTTCTCGATCGACGTGGATACGGCGTCTTACGCCGTGGTGCGATCCTCGCTGCAATCAGGGCATCTGCCCCCGGCGGATGCAGTGCGGGTCGAGGAAATGGTGAACTATTTCCCCTATGACTATCCCGCGCCCGAGGGCGACGCGGCCTTCCGCCCGACCGTGACCGTGATGCCCACGCCCTGGAACGCCGGAACGCGGCTGGTCCATGTCGCGATCCAGGGCGCACGGGTCGAGGTCGAACACCGCCCGGCCCTGAACCTTGTCTTTCTCGTCGACACTTCCGGCTCGATGCAAGATACGAACAAGCTGCCGCTGCTGAAACAGTCGCTGGCGCTGATGCTGCCGGAACTGCGGCCCGAGGATCGGGTGGCCATCGTCGCCTATGCCGGTTCCGCCGGTCAGGTCCTGCCCCCCACCCCGGCCAGCGACCGCGCGACGATCCTCGCCGCGCTCGACCGGCTGGAGGCGGGCGGGTCCACCGCCGGAGCCGAGGGGATCGCGCTGGCCTATCGGACCGCCGAGGCCATGGCGGAATCCGGCCCCGAAGGCGCGGTCGGCCGGGTGCTGCTGGCGACGGACGGCGATTTCAACGTGGGGATCGACGATCCCGGCGATCTGATCGGCTTCATCGCGAAGAAACGCGAAAGCGGCACCTACCTTTCGGTGCTTGGCTTCGGGCGGGGCAATCTGGACGATGCCACGATGCAGGCGCTCGCCCAGAACGGCAATGGCACGGCAAGCTATATCGACACGCTGACCGAGGCGCGGAAGGTGCTGGTCGATCAGGTGGCGGGCGCGCTGTTCCCCATCGCCGACGATGTGAAGATCCAGATCGAATGGAGCCCCGCCACCGTCGCCGAATACCGGCTGATCGGCTATGAGACCCGCGCGCTGAAACGCGAGGATTTCAGCAACGACAAGGTGGACGCGGGCGAGATCGGCGCGGGCGCCGCCGTGACGGCGATCTACGAGATCACCCCCCCCGGCAGCCCCGCCCTGCGCAACGAACCTTTGCGCTACGCCGCGCCCGCGACCGAAGGCACGGGCACGGGCACGGGCGATGAACTCGGCCTGCTGCGCCTGCGCTGGAAGGCGCCCGGCGCATCCACCTCGACCCTTGTAGAAACGCCGATCCCGGTGACGGCCACCGAAGTTACGGACGATGTGCGCTTCGGCGTGGCAATCGCGGGCTTTGGTCAGTTGCTGCGCGGCCCGGCCTGGCCTGGCGACTGGGGCTGGCAGGATGCCATTGCCCTGGCCGGTTCCGCGCGAGGCGCGGACCCCTTCGGCTATCGTGCCGAAGCGCTGTCGCTGATGCGCCTCGCCGAGGCACTCGACCGCTGAGGTCCCCGGGGAGGAGCCGCCCGGCCGGACCCGCGCGCATATCCCGAACCGGATGGGACACTGTTCGGGATCGGGTGCGCGGGTCCGCGCGGGAGGGGAGCACAGGCGAAACGTCTCGCTCGGGGTGGCCGGAGGCCCACAGTCTCGTCGCGCCCCGAACCCTGCACCGGCTGGCCGCTCAAACCACCACCCCATACCGCCTCATGGTGCCTTGTGCCCCAGGCGCATGGCCTCTCCGCGCGATCTGCGCTAAGGATGCCGCAAGCCCTCGCGTCCGATCGCCGTCGCCATCCTGGACGGTATGCCGCGCCGATCGCCCGCCGCCATGGCCGCACGGCATTCCGAAACCACTCCGCCCAAGGCCCGGAGCCGACCGAAGATGAGCAACGCCGCATGATCCCGGATCAGCAGACTCCCCTTGGCGGACAGGCATCGCGCGACGCCCACCGCCTGTCCGTCGCCCCGATGCTGGACTGGACCGACCGGCATTGCCGGTTTTTCCACCGGCTGATGACCCGCCGCGCCATGCTTTACACCGAGATGGTGACGGCCCCCGCCGTCATCCACGGGCCGCGCGACCGGCTGCTCGGACATTCCGATACCGGGCACCCCGTCGCCCTGCAACTCGGCGGGGCCGATCCGGCGGAACTGGCGCAGGCTGTCAAGATCGCGGGCGCGTACGGCTATGACGAGATCAACCTCAACGTCGGCTGTCCCTCGGACCGGGTGCAGTCGGGCTGTTTCGGCGCGGTGCTGATGGAGCGCCCGGGACTCGTCGCCGAATGCGTGGCGGCGATGATCGCCGAAAGCCCGGTGCCGGTGACGGTGAAATGCCGGATCGGCGTCGACGACCAGAAGCCGGAGGAGGTGCTGCCCGACTTCCTCGACCGCGTGTCGCGGGCGGGCGTCCGGCATTTCGTGATCCACGCCCGCAAGGCCTGGCTTCAGGGCCTGTCGCCGAAGGAAAACCGCGAGATCCCGCCGCTCGACTACCCGCTCGTGCTGCGGATGAAGCGGGAGTTTCCCGATCTGACGATCTGCATCAACGGCGGCATCGCCACGCTTGCCCTTGCGCGGGAACTGCTGGATCAGGGCCTCGACGGGGTGATGATCGGGCGCGCGGCCTATCACGAGCCGGGTCGGGTGCTGATCGGCGCCGATGCGCTTTGGGGTGAGGATTTCGCCCCCGGCGCCTTCGAGGTGGTCGAACGGATGAAGCCCTATATCAAGGCGCATCTGGCGTCCGGCGGGCGGCTGCACCAGATCAGCCGGCATATGCTCGGCCTTTTCAGCGGGCGGCCCGGGGCACGGGGCTGGCGCCGCGTGCTCTCCGAAGGGGCGACCCGCCCCGGCGCGGGGCCGGAGCTGCTGGACGCGGCGCTGGCCGAGGTTCGCGCCCTCGCCGCCTGAGCCGTCAGGCCCGCCGCACCGCGACCCGCGCGAGGAACAGCGCCAGCACGCCGCAGACCGCGATCGTGCCCAGCATCGGCGCGGGCGTGCCGTCGAAGAACGGCCCCGCGACCGCCACCATCACGCCCCCCGCCAGCATTTGCAGCATCCCCCCCAACGAGGAGGCGAGTCCCGCCACCTCGCCATGGTCGTCGAGCGCGAGGACCATGGTCGTCGGGATCACGAGACCCAGGAAAGCGTTGGCCAGAAACAGCCCCGCCATGGTGACCCACAGGCTCGCCCCGCCGGCGAGTGCGATGGCAAACAGCACCACCACCGTGATCGCAAATCCCGTCACCGCCGCCCGGATCACCCGCCGCGCGCCAAAGCGCAGGCCAAGCCATCCCGCCGCCTGGGATGAGGCGAAAAAGCCAATGGCGTTGATCGCGAAGGCCAGCGAGAATCCGGTCGGCGACAGGCCGAAGGCATGGGAATAGACATAAGGCGCGGCGGCGATGAAGACGAAGAAGCTCGCCATCCCGAAGCCCCCTGTCAGGGTCAGCGCCATGAAGCCCCGGTCGCGCACCAGACTGCCGAGGCCGCGCGCAAAGGCGCGGGCGTCGACCGGCTGACGCGCCGCGCGCGGCAGGGTCTCCGGTTGCAGGAAGATCAGCGTCGCAAGGCTGATCAGCGAAGCCGCCATCAGCACGACGAAGATCGCCCGCCACCCGGCGACGGCCATGGTCCCGGCCCCGGCCAGCGGCGCCATCATGGGCGAGACCGAGATGACCAGCATCACGGCCGCCATCAGTTGCGTCGCGCGGTGGCCGGTGAACATGTCGCGGATGATCGCACGCGGCACCACCATCAGCGCCGCGCCACCAAGACCCTGCACCATCCGTCCGAGCGCGAGGCCCCCCACATCCTGCGCCATGGCGCAGATCAGCGAACCTGCGGCGAAGACCGCGATCCCGGCATAAAGCGGCGGCTTGCGCCCCGCTGCATCGGCCCAGGGGCCATAGACCAGTTGCGCAAGGCCGAAGGCCAGGAAATAGGCGGTGATCGTCAGGTGCATCCCCTGCTCGTCGGTGCCGAGCGCCGCGCCGATCTGCGGCATGGCCGGCAGATACATGTCGATGGCGAAGGGGCCGATGCAGGACAAAAGCCCCAGCACGAGCGCGGGTCTCAGAAGGGAACGGGACTCGGCTGCGGGCACGGGCAAGATCTCCGGTCGGAAGGGGAAGGCGGCGGAGATAGCGCAAACGGCAGACCGACGCCAGCCCCCGTCGCCGAGCGCCCCTGGCCGTTCGGGACGCGCGGTTCCGACGAGCCGGGGATCCCCGCAACCGGATCGGCACGCACTGGTCAATTCCCCGGCGCGCGGCTATGCCTTCGCCGGACGCCCCCCGCCGCGAAGGAACTCCCGATGCCCGATCTCGCCACCCTGTTGCCGATGCTGATCCTGCTGCTGGTGATCGGCGCCATATCCGGGGTGGTCGCCGGGCTTTTGGGCGTGGGCGGCGGCATCGTGCTGGTGCCGGCGTTCTTTTACGCCTTCAGCCATATGGGATATGACGGGCCGCATCTGATGCAGGTCTGCGTCGCGACCTCGCTGGCCACGATCATCGTGACCTCGGTCCGCTCGGTCACGGCGCATAACAAGAAGGGCGCGGTCGACTGGTCGATCCTGAAAAGCTGGGCGCTCTGGATCGCGCTTGGCGCCATCGCCGGGGTTTTCGTCGCCTCGCGGCTGAACTCGACCGCGTTGCAGGCGATCTTCGGCGGGGTGGGCGTGATCGTCGGACTTTACATGGCCTTCGGCCGGTCGGAATGGCGCATTGGCGAGGCGATGCCGGGCCAGCCGGTGCGCGGCCTTCTCGGCGGGATGACGGGTTTCCTGTCGACGCTGATGGGCATCGGCGGCGGCAGTTTCGGCGTGCCGATCATGACGCTTTACGGCCAGCCGATCCACCGCGCGGTCGCCACCGCTGCGGGCTTCGGCGTGCTGATCGCCGTGCCCTCGGTCCTGGGCTATCTGCTGCTGCCGGTCGAAGGCGCGCCGCCCTACACCATCGGTGCCGTGAACATCCCGGCGCTGGTCATCGTGCTGGCGGTGTCGCTGAACACCACCACGCTCGGAGTGAAACTGGCCCATTCGATGGACCCCAAGCCGCTGAAACGGGTCTTCGCGGTGTTCATCTCGCTGGTCGCGCTGAACATGCTGCGCAAGGTGGCCGGGCTTTAAGCCCGGCCTGCCGTCACGCCGACGCCGCCAGAGCCGCCTCGACCGCCGCCAACAGGCGCGGATCGTCCGGCGCCACACCGGGGGCGAAGCGCGCGGCCACCTTGCCATCGCGGCCGATCAGGAATTTCTCGAAATTCCAGACCACCTCTGCTCCCTCGTTCGGGGCCAGGCCATAACCTTTCAGCTTGTCACGCATCGCCTGGGCCTCGACCGCCTCGGGGGCCGCATCGGTCAGCGCGGCGTAGAGCGGCTGTTTCGCGTCCCCCGAAACCGGGGCGCGGGCAAAGACCGGAAAGGTCACATCGTAGGTCAGCTTGCAGAACTCGGCGATTTCGGCATCCGTCCCCGGCTCCTGCCCCAGAAAGTCGTTCGACGGAAAGGCAAGCACTTCAAACCCTTGCGCGGCGTTCTTGCGGTAAAGCGCCTCCAGCCCCTCGTATTGCGGGGTCAGTCCGCATTTCGAGGCGGTGTTGACAACCAGCAGCACTTTGCCCTGCCAGTCGGCCAGCCGCGCCGCCGTCCCGTCGTTGCGCGTCAGCGGTATCGTCGCCAGATCGGCCATGCTCTTGCTCCTTCAGCCCAAGGTCGCCGGATCGGGACCGATCCGCGTGCCGGTGTCCAGTGTCGCGATCAGCGCCATATCTTCGGCACTCAGGTCGAAGTCGAACAGCGCGAAATTCTCCGCAAGCCCCGCCTTGCGGGTGGAGCGCGGAATGACCGCCAGCCCCTGGGCGATGTGCCAGCGCAGGATCACCTGCGCCGGAGTCCGCCCCAGTCGCGCGGCGATCTGGCCAAGCTCCGGCGCGTCGAGGATTCGCCCCTGCCCCAGCGGCGACCAGCTTTGCGTGACGATCCCCATCCGGTCGTGCAGCGCGCGCAGATCCCGTTGCGGCAGGCGGGGGTGCAACTCGATCTGGTTGACCACTGGCAGCACACCGGTCGCATCGACGATCCGGTCCAGATCCTCGGCGCGAAAGTTCGACACGCCGATCGAGCGGACCTTGCCCTCATCCCGCGCACGGATCAGCGCGCGCCAGGTGTCGACCGCCTTTCCCTGCGCCGGGCATGGCCAGTGGATCAGGATAAGATCGGCGTAATCCGTGCCGAGCCGGCCAAGGCTTTCATCCACCGCCGCCAGCGTGCTGTCGTAACCTTGCGCGCCGTTCCAGACCTTGGTCGTGACAAAGACCTGATCGCGGGCGAGGCCCGAGGCGCGCAGCCCCGCCCCCTGCCCTTCCTCGTTGCCGTAGATCGCCGCGCCATCGGCCAGGCGATAGCCGATGCCGAACGCCTCCTCCGTCACCCGCGCCGCCTGGTCCGCCGGCACCTGCCAGAGGCCGAAGCCCAGTTGCGGCATCTTGTGTCCGTCGTTCAGGGTCAGGATCGGCTGGTCGGTCATCGTCGTCTCCCATCGGCTGCATGAGGGGTGATAGCGCTCGCATGGCCTTCTGCGCAAGCGCGACACGCACGCCACTTTCCCCGGCCCGCTCGGCGCGGCTTGCTTTACGCGCGGGCGCGTATCGTCTATTCCCGCATTGTGCCGCAAATCATCCCGCCACGCCGGTTTGCTTCGCGCGCGGAAGCGCATCATCCGACCATCCGATGCCGAGCAAGGAACGACAGAATGCGCATCCTGATTACCAACGACGACGGCATCAACGCCCCGGGGCTGGAAGTCCTGACCCGGATCGCAACCGAAGTCGCCGGCCCCGAGGGCGAGGTCTGGACCGTCGCCCCCGCCTTTGAACAATCCGGCGTCGGCCACTGCATCAGCTACACCCGCCCGATGATGGTGGCGAAACTGGGCGAGCGCCGGTTCGCCGCCGAGGGCAGCCCGGCCGATTGCGTGATCGCGGCGCTTTACGACGTGATGGAGGGCGCGCGCCCCGATCTGGTGCTGTCGGGGGTGAACCGCGGCAACAACTCGGGCGAGAACGTGCTTTATTCCGGTACGCTCGGCGGCGCGATGGAGGGGGCGCTTCAAGGCCTGCCCGCCATTGCCCTGTCGCAGTTCATGGGCACCGAGACCTCGGTTCTCGACGATCCGTTCGAGGCGGCGCAGGTCCATGGCGTGCGCGTCGTGCGCAATCTGCTGGACAAGGGACTGTGGGACACCGCACCCTACCGGATGTTCTACAACGTGAACTTCCCACCCGTCGGTGCTGCGGGGGTGAGGGGCGTCAGGGTCGCGAAACAGGGGTTCCGCACCTCGCCCGGCTTCTCGGCCGAACCGCATGTCTCACCCACCGGGCGGCGCTATCTGTGGCTGAAGGGATCGCCCCAGCACGTCCCCTCGCTGCCCGGCGACGATACCGAGGCGACGCTGGCGGGCTATATCGCGGTCACGCCGCTGCGCGCCGATCTGACCGCCCATGACAGCCTCGCAGAGCTGGAGGCGCGGCTGGCATGACCGAAGAGCCCCGGTCCGGCGACGATGACGAGACCCGGGCCGAACGCAAGATGCGGTTCCTGTTTGCCTTACGTTCGCGCGGGGTGACCGATGCCCGCGTCCTGACCGCGATGGAGCGGATCGACCGCGGCCATTTCGTGCGCAACATATTCGCCGACCGCGCCTACGAGGATATGCCGCTGCCCATCGCCTGCGGCCAGACGATCAGCCAGCCCTCGGTCGTCGGGCTGATGACCCAGGCGCTGAACCCCGGACCCCGCGACACGGTGCTCGAGGTCGGAACGGGGTCGGGCTATCAGGCCGCCATCCTGTCGCAGCTCGCCCGACGGGTGTATACCGTCGACCGCTATCGCCGCCTGGTGCGCGAGGCGGTCGAGGTCTTCGACGCGCTGAAGATCACCAATATCACAGCGCTTGCCGCCGATGGCAGCTTTGGCCTGCCCGATCAGGCGCCGTTTGATCGAATACTGGTGACTGCCGCAGCGGAAGACCCGCCCGGCCCCCTGTTGTCGCAACTGAAAACCGGCGGTATCATGGTGGTTCCGGTTGGCCAGTCCGATGCCGTGCAAAGCCTGATCAAGGTGACGCGGCTGGAACGCGGCTACGACTATCAGGAACTGCGCCCGGTCCGCTTCGTGCCTTTGGTCGAGGGGCTGGGTTCCGAATGAAGAACCGCCGGGGCCAACCCGGTCTGACAAGCGAGGCCGAGCCGATGTCCTTCCCTGCGCTGCGCACCCCGTTTCTGGTCATGGCCGGGGCCTTTGGCCTGTCGGCCTGCAACCCGGCGGGCATGGACTGGGACCTGCGCACCGCCAATTCGCTGAACACGTCCGAGGCGGCGCGGACCGCGACCGCCAACCGGCCCCAGGCCGATGCGCGCGGCGTGCTGTCCTATCCGGGCTATCAGGTCGCCGTCGCCCGGCGCGGCGACACGGTGGCCAGCGTCGCCACCCGCGTCGGCCTCGCGCCGCAGGAACTGGCGAGCTACAATGCGCTGACCACCGGCGATCCGCTGCGCGAGGGCGAGATCGTGGCCCTGCCCCGTCGCGTGGCGGCGGCCACGAGCGATACGGGCTTTGGCGGCACCACGGCGGGAACCGCGGCGGCATCCGGGGTCGATGTGACCTCGATCGCGACGACCGCGCTCGACCGCGCGTCCCCTGCGGGCGGCACGGCACCTGCGGCGCAACCCGCCACCGCCGGACCCGAACCCGTGCGCCACAAGGTCGCGCGCGGCGAGACGGCTTTCATCATCGCGCGGGCCTACAATGTCTCGGCCAAGTCGCTGGCGGACTGGAACGGGCTTGGCCCCGACCTCGCCGTGCGCGAGGGGCAGTATCTGATCATCCCCACCGCGAAGGGTTCGGCCCCGGCCGATCCGGTCGCGGTGACGACGCCCCCCGGCAGCGGCTCGCCCACGCCCGAGCCGCCCTCGTCCAAACAGCCCCTGCCGGCCGAGACGCCGCAGAAGGCGAACGAAAAGCCGAAGGAGACCCCGCCCTCGCCGGATATGAGCAAGCAGCGGACGGCATCCTCGGCGGCGCAGTTCGCCATGCCTGTGCAGGGCAGCGTGATCCGCGGCTACGCCAAGAAGAAGAACGAGGGCATCGACATCTCTGCCGCCGCGGGCACCCCGGTGAAGGTCGCCGCCGCGGGCACCGTCGCCGCGATCACCATGGACACCCAGCAGACGCCGATCATCGTCGTGCGCCACGAAGGCAACCTGCTGACGGTCTATGCCGGGGTCGATGCGATCAAGGTCAAAAAGGGCGACGCCGTAAGCCGGGGCCAGACCATCGCCGCCGTTCGCGCCGGCAGCCCGGCTTTTCTGCATTTCGAGGTTCGCAAAGGGATCGAGAGCGTCGACCCCATGCCCTATCTGCAATAGGTTCGCCGGACGTGACAGCGCCACGAATGCCGGTGCAGGCTTGCGCTGACATTTGCAGTTGCGCCACCGATCACGGCCTGACCCGGATAAGGAAAGCCGCTAAGAAGTCCGCAGGCTGACCCGGAAGGAACTTGTGCCATGCGGATGACTTATCGGGACTGGGGGCTGCTGTTCCTGCTGTCCCTCCTCTGGGGCGGCGGGTTCTTCTGCGCCGCCGTGGCGGTGCGGGAACTGCCGCCGCTGACCCTGGTTCTGGTGAGGACCAGCCTTGCCGCACTGGCGCTGATCCTGGTCCTGCGGGCGGGCGGTGAGGGCTGGCCCTTCCGTGGACGCGCGGTTCCCGCCTTTCTGATCATGGGGTTGCTGAACAATCTGCTGCCGTTCAGTCTGTTGTTCCTCGCGCAGACCATGATCCCCAGCGGGCTTGCCTCGATCCTCAACGCCACCACGCCGATCTTTGCCATCATCGCCGCGCATTTCCTGCTACCGGATGAAAGGATGGTGCCGAACAAGGCGGTCGGCATCGTCTTCGGCTTTCTGGGCGTGGTGGTGCTGCTCGGCGGCGGACTGCTCGACGGCAAAGGATTCGCGGTGGCGGGGATGCTGGCTTGCCTCGGCGCGGCGCTGTCCTATGGCCTTGCCGGCGCATACGGGCGCCGGTTCAGGTCGATGGATCTGACCGCCCGGCAGGTGGCCTGCGGGCAACTGACGGCGACGGCGCTGATGATGATCCCCATCGCGGGACTGATCGACCGGCCCTGGACGCTGGCTGTGCCGCATCTGACGACTGTGGCGGCAGTGCTGGCCCTTGCGCTCGCCTCGACTGCGCTGGCCTATGTGCTGTTCTTCCGGCTGCTCGCCTCGGCGGGCGCAGTGAATACCGCGCTGGTCACGCTGCTGGTGCCGGTCAGCGCGATCCTTCTGGGCGCGCTGTTCCTGGGCGAAAGCCTCAGCCCGCGCCATTACGCCGGCATGGCGCTGATCGGCGCCGGGCTGCTGGCCATCGACGGCCGCATCTTCGGGATGTGGAGGAAGCAGCCGTGAGGGATACCCGCTCAGGCGATCAGATCGTAACGCCCTTGCGCCCCGCGAGGTCGGTGAAATACTGCCAGGCCACGCGACCGGAACGCGCGCCGCGCGTCGCCTGCCATTCGATCGCCTCGGCCCGCATCGCCTCGTCGTCGATGT
>JAATGA010000336.1 GCA_015654855.1 Rhodobacterales bacterium | reverse complement strand
CGGAGAAGAGGAAACCGCCGCGCCCCCGCGCAAAACGGTGACCCGTGGAGCCAGGCCCGGACCCGCGTCTGCCGCCGGAAAGCCCTCTGCCGGCAAGACCGCAAGCGTCCGGCCCGCGCGCGGCGGGACCGCCGCCGGGGATGAACCCGTGACCCGGCGCGACGCCCCCGGCCCGCGCAAACCAGCGAGTGCGTTTAAGGCTGGCGAGAAATCCGCCCGTGCAAAGCCCGGCGCCCGCCCGGAGGGATCGGATCGCGCCAAAGGCCCCGGTCGCGCGCCGGGCGCTGTCCCCGTCCGGTCGAAGGCCGCCGGCTCCGCCAGCACGCCGGCCGGCAAATCCGCCCCCCGTGCCGCAACCGGAACCAAGCCCGCCCGCCTGGCGAAACCCGGCGGCAAACCCGTGGCGAAGACGGGCGGCCGGACCGGCGCGCCGCCCGCGCCCCGCAAGCCGCGCGGCTAGCCCCCGCGCCGTCGGACCCGGCGACTCAGCTCTCCCGCCGGGGCCGCGAACGTCTCACGCGGCGGGTCCCCGCTCCGCCGGGGCCGGCGGCAGACCAGGGCAAACCGCGCGGCAAGACCTGCGCCCCTTCCTCGCCTCGCGAGCAAGGCGGCCTGCCCATGGGCCGGATCGCCACCGGGCCCGGACAACGGCGGCGCAGAACGCCCCTGCCGCCAACGGGGAACGAAGGCCGGATTTTCCCGTGCGCCAAGGCTGGCACGCGCGCGGACCATGGCCTATAGTCTGACAGACCTATACACGCGAGTGAGGGCGAAATGTCCGCCAATGGCCTGAGAAACCTTTCGTTTTTCCTGTTTCTGGCCCTGACGGTCTTTGTGGCCTTCGGCGGAGGCGCGTGATGGCGCAAAGATACGGCGGAAAATACTCGCCCGATGGCGCGCGTCCCGCGCCCGGCCTGCCGGAACCGGGCCAGCCGGCGACAGGTGCGCGCCCCGCCCGCAATCCCTTTGACGGACGCCGGGCCAGCCGCGTCGGCTTTCGTGCCAATCTGATGTTTCTTGCCGCGCTGATCCTGCTTCTGCCGATCCTGGGCGGCAGCGCTTCGGGCTTCGTGCTGGCGGTGGTCTCCTGCGGAGTCATGCTGTTGTCGGCCTGGCTGACGCGCGAGGGCCTGCTGGCCGAAGAGGCCTGGGAGGCCCGAACCGTCGCCCGCCGCCCGGCGATCCCGAGGAAGATCTTCGGCTCGGTTCTCGCCGGGGTGGCGATCGGTCTCGCGGCCTTCGCCCACCATGTAACGCCGCTGTTCCCGGTGCTTTTCGGACTGCTGGCCGCCGCCCTGCACTTCGGCGCCTTCGGCCCGGACCCGATGAAAAACAAAGGGATGGAGGGGATCGACGGCTTCCAGACCGAACGGGTCGCCCGCGCCGTGGACGAGGCGGAAAAGACCCTGAAACAGATGAAGGACGCGATCCTGCGCGCCAGCGACCGGCAGTTGACCGCCCGCGTCGACCGCTTCGCCGACACCGCGCGGCAGATGTTCCGCACGGTCGAAAACGACCCGCGCGACCTGACGGCGGCGCGCAAGTATCTGTCGGTCTATCTGGGCGGTGCGCGCGACGCGACGGTGAAATTCGCCGATCTTTACGCGCAGAACCGCGACGCCTCGGCCCGGGCCGATTACGAATCCCTGCTGACCGACCTGGAAACCAATTTCGCCAGCCGCACGCAAGCCTTGCTGACCGACAGCCGCACAGATCTTGACGTGGAAATCTCGGTCCTTCGCGACCGCCTGAAGCTTGAAAACTGACCCAAACCGCCCCCCTCTCCGGGGGCTATAGTGAAAGTGCCCGACCATGACCGACTCCATCCGCGATCAGGCCGCCACCGCCCTTGCCGAGGTTGAAAAGGTGACCGCCGTCGTTCTGCCCGAACCGGGGACCGAAATCGTGCCCCTGGCCGCCGCCCCCGCCCCCCAGGCCGAGGAAATCCGCCGGCGGATGGCCGAGATCGACATGGAGAACACCCAGTCGATCATCTCGTTCGGATCCTCCGCGCAATCGGAATTGCAGGTCATCAGCCAGGAGATGCTGTCGGACGTCAAGAACAAGGATGTCGGCCCCGCCGGCGACAGCCTTGCCAATATCGTCACCACGATCCGGGGTTTCTCGGTCTCGGAACTCGACGTGCGCCGCAAGCAAAGCTGGTGGGAAAAACTGCTGGGTCGCGCCGCGCCCTTCGCCAAATTCGTCGCGCGCTACGAGACGGTGCAGGGCCAGATCGACAAGATCACCGAGGATCTGCTGACCCACGAGCACAGGCTGTTGAAGGACATCAAGTCGCTCGACATCCTTTATGACAAGACGCTGACCTTCTACGACGAACTCGCGCTTTATATCGCTGCGGGCGAGGCGAAGCTGGCCGAACTCGACGCGACCACGATCCCGGCCAAAGAGGCCGAGGTGAAGGCCGCGCCCGAGAACGATCAGGTCAAGATCGCGCAGGAATTGCGCGACCTGCGTTCGGCCCGCGACGATCTGGAGCGCCGGGTCCATGACCTGAAGCTGACGCGCCAGGTGACGATGCAGTCGCTGCCCTCGATCCGGCTGGTGCAGGAAAACGACAAGAGCCTGGTGACGAAGATCAACTCGACCCTCGTCAACACCGTGCCGCTGTGGGAAACCCAGCTTGCCCAGGCCGTGACGATCCAGCGCTCGCGCGAGGCCGCGCAATCAATCCGCGCCGCCAACGATCTGACCAACGAGTTGCTGACCTCGAACGCGAAGAACCTGCAAGAGACGAACCGGGTCGTGCGCACCGAGATGGAGCGCGGCGTCTTCGACATCGACGCAGTGAAACAGGCCAACGCCACGCTGATCGCCACCATCAACGAAAGCCTGTCCATCGCCGACGAGGGCAAGCGCAAGCGTGCCGCCGCCGAGGCCGAACTGGTGAAGATGGAGCACGAACTGCGCGACACCCTGGCCTCGGCCAGGGCGCGGGCGGATGGCGTGGGCACTAATGTCGGAACGTCGGCCTGATCGCTCAGGCGGCCGAGCGCTGTCGGGCCTGAGAGATTTCGGCCCGCGGCGCGAGGCCGCGAGTGCGCTGGCCCCGGATCGACCCGGACCCGGGCAATCGGGAAGCTGAGCGATCCGGGGGCCTGAATTGCCCGGGTCCGAAGATCGACGCGGTGGCCCGGGCGATGCCGGCCGAAGGATGCGGGGTCCGGTCGCGGGCCCCGGAAACGGGGGGCCGCGCGGCATGCGGCTCCGAACGGACAGGGGGACGGATTGCGGTTCAGGGTGCAGGTGGCGGCGGCAGTGGCGGTCGCGCTGGCGGGATGCGTGGCCGAGGCGCCGACGCGCCCGGCCACCTCGGCCCCACCGCGCGCCCGCCCCGCCCTGCCCCCACAGATCACTGCCCCCACCACGCCCGCCAGCGCGGCGGTCCGCGCCTATTACACCCAGGTTCAGCAGTCGCTGCTGAGCCAGGGGCTGCTGCGCACCGATGGCGGCGGGCCGGATACGCCCTATACCGACCGGATGCTGGCCGACAACTTCATCCGCATCGCGCTTTACGACGAATACGACCGCACGCCGAACGGCCCCGTCCAGCGCGAAACCGCCAGCCATCTGCGCCGGTGGGAGGTGCCGATCCGCGTCGGGCTGCGCTTCGGCGCCTCGGTCCCGGCGGCGCAGCAGACGACCGACCGGGCACGCATCGCCTCCTATGTCGCGCGGCTGTCGCGGGTGACGGGCCATCCGATGCGCATGGACGACCGCAATCCGAACTATCTGATCTATATGGTGTCCGAAGACGAGCGCCGCGCCATGGGTGCGCAACTCGCCACCGATCTGCCGGGCCTCGGCCCCTCGGAAATCGCCAGCATCGTGGACCTGCCGCGGTCGACCTATTGCCTCGTCTACGCCATGTCGCAGGGCCGCAGCTATGCCTATACCCGCGCAGTGGCCATCGTGCGTGCCGAACACCCCGACCTTCTGCGTCTGTCCTGCGTGCATGAAGAGGTGGCGCAGGGCCTGGGCCTCGCCAACGACAGCCCGCAGGCGCGCCCCTCGATCTTCAACGACGACGAGGAGTTCGCCTTACTGACCGGGCAGGACGAGTTGATGCTGCGGATGCTCTACAGCCGCGAATTGCGCACCGGCATGACTGAGGCCGAGGCGGCGCCGATCATCCGGTCGCTCGCCACCCGTCTGACCGGCGGCGGGAGCTGACGCCGAAGGGGGAAGTCCGCGCCGGAATGCCCCGTGACGCGGCCCCCCCCTTCGCCCTATAACCGAGGCGCGGCCCCGCACGCGCCGCCAGAACCGGAGGCAAGGATCATGGTTTTCGATTTTCTCAAAGGCGAGTTCATCGACGTCATCTCGTGGACGGACGACACCCGCGACACGATGGTCTGGCGGTTCGAGCGGCGCGGCAACGCGATCAAATACGGCGCCAAGCTGACCGTGCGCGAGGGCCAGGCCGCCGTTTTCATCCATGAGGGGCAGCTTGCGGATGTCTTCGGCCCCGGCCTCTATCAGTTGGAAACCAACAACCTGCCGATCCTGACGACGCTTCAGCACTGGGACCACGGGTTCAAATCGCCCTTCCAGTCCGAGGTCTATTTCGTCAACACCACCCGGTTCAACGATCTGAAATGGGGCACGAAGAACCCGATCATGGCGCGCGACCCGGAATTCGGCCCGGTGCGGCTGCGGGCCTATGGCACCTATTCGATGCGCGTGTCGGATCCGGCCAAATTCATGCTGGAAATCGTCGGCACCGACGGCGAATTCACCGCCGACGAGATCAGCTTCCAGATCCGCAACATCATCGTGCAGGAGTTTTCGCGCACGATAGCCAGCGCCGGCATTCCGGTGCTGGATATGGCCGCGAACACCCAGGACCTGGGCAAGATCATCACCGATGCCATCGGCCCCAGGGTCGCCGAATACGGCCTGTCGCTGCCGGAGTTCTACATCGAGAACGTCAGCCTGCCCGAAGAGGTGGAAAAGGTGCTCGACAAGCGCACCTCGATGGGGATCGCGGGCGATCTGAACAAATACATGCAGTTCAACGCGGCCGAATCTCTCGCCAATCCGGCGACCGGCGCGGGGGCGACGCTGGGGGCCGGGATGGCCGCCGGGATCGGCCTCGGCATGGCGCAGAATGCCGGCCCCTGGGGGGCCGCGCCCACCGCGGCCCAGGCCCCCGCCGCCCCGCCGCCGCTGCCCGCGGGCAGGCAATGGCATATCGCGGCCAACGGCGCCTCGACCGGGCCTTTCACCGATGCCGATCTTGCGGGTCTTGTCGCCTCGGGCAAGCTGGCCTCCGGCACCCTGGTCTGGGCCGCCGGGATGGAGGGGTGGAAGCCCGCCTCCGACACCGAATTGTCGCGCCTCTTCGGCAGCGTGCCCCCGCCCCTGCCGCCGGGGGCATAAGGAATCACCACCTTGGCCGAGACCGAAACCCGCTGGCCCTGCGAAAGCTGCGGCGCCTCCCTGCGTTTCGCGCCGGGCCAGACACGGCTGGTCTGCGACCATTGCGGCCATGTCCAGGAAATCCCCGCCGTTCCGAAAGGCGCGCCCCGGGTCTTTGGCGAGCTGGACCTGCAAAGGGGCCTGAATGACGACCTCAGTTCCGGCACGATGGAAGAGGTCCGCTCGACCCGCTGCCCCTCCTGCGGGGCGCTGGTAGAGTTTCGCGGGGCCGAGCACGCCACGGAATGCCCCTTCTGCGCGACACCCGTCGTGGCGGGCACAGGCACCGAACGGCTGATCAAACCGCAGGCGGTCGCGCCCTTCGTCCTGGACGAAGGGACGGCGCGCAAGGCCATGACCTCATGGCTCGGCTCGCTGTGGTTCGCGCCGAACGGCCTCGTCGAATATGCCCGCAAGGGCCGGGCGATGAACGGGATCTATGTCCCCTGGTGGACCTTCGACGCCGCAACCCGCAGCCGATACACCGGCGCGCGGGGCGAATGGTATTATGAGACCCGCACCGTCACCGTGAACATCAACGGCAGGAACGAACAGCGCCAGGAACAGGGGCGCAAGACCCGATGGTATCGCGCCTCGGGCCATGTCGCGCGCGCCTTCGACGACATCCTGGTGCTGGCCAGCACCAGCCTGCCCCGCCGGTATACGGACGCGCTGGCCCCCTGGGATCTGTCGCGGCTGACCGCCTACAATCCCGACTACCTCGCCGGCTTCTCCGCCGAGGGCTATACCGTTCGTCTGGCCGAGGGGCATGACACCGCGCAAGCCATCATGGCCAAGGTCATCCACGAAGATGTGCGCCGCGACATCGGCGGCGACGAGCAACGGGTCGAGGCGATCGACACCGACTGGTCGGACGAGACCTTCAAGCACATCCTGCTGCCGGTCTGGATGGCGGCCTATAAATACAACGGCAAATCCTACCGCTTCGTTGTCAACGGCCAGACCGGCAAAGTGCAGGGGGAACGCCCGTGGAGCGTCTGGAAGATCGCCTTCGCGGTGATCCTCGCCCTGCTGCTGGCCGGAGCGGCGCTGTATGTCGCCGAGGAATCGGGGATGCTGGACCAAAACGGCCGCTATGGCGGCGGTTCCGACGCTTCCTTGAGCTATGGCGCTCTTGTGATGGCCCCGTGAAGATCCGCTCATGCTACAAAGGCGAAGGTAGCGATGCGCATGACGACGGACGGCCGCATCAAACGCCGGATACTCGGGCCGTCGTCATGCCCCTTCTCGCGAGCGATCATCTCTCGCGATGCAAATCAATGTCGATTTGCGCCCTTGCTCCGCTAACAGGCGGCGTATAAAGAACCCGGCACGGACAGTTGGCCGAGTGGTCGAAGGCGCACGCCTGGAAAGTGTGTAGGCGGGGAACCGTCTCGAGGGTTCGAATCCCTCACTGTCCGCCATTTTCAAATCGCGAACCTGCCACGACGCCCCCAAGCGGGGCTTTTTTCTTTTTATCTCAAAGGGGTTTGGCTTCTCTGTATCGACCCGGCGGGATCTGCTCAGGTTAAGCCGCTAATCTGAATGCCTCGGCCGGCGTGCGCATGGCAAGCACCTGATGAGGTCGGCGGTTGTTGT
>JAATGA010000232.1 GCA_015654855.1 Rhodobacterales bacterium | reverse complement strand
GGCGCTCGGCGTGCTGCTGATCGCGGCGCTGTTGATCCAGCTCGATGTGCTGCGCGACGTGGAATACAGTTCGGAGCTCTGGTGGCAGTTCGAGATTTCGGCCGATGCCCCCCGCGGGTTGCGGGCGCTGACCGGCGTGTCGCTGGTCGCCATCGTGCTGACGCTGTCCTCGCTGTTGCGCCCCTCGACCCGGCGGGTGCCGCCAGCGGAGGCCACAGACATCGCTCGCGCCGCCGCCATCGTCGCCGCCGGCACCGACAGCGGCGGCAACCTGGTGCGGATGGCCGACAAGGCAGTGATGTTCTCGGCCGATGGGCGGGCCTTCATGATGTATGCCGTCCAGGGCCGGTCACAGATCTCGCTTTTCGGACCTGTCGGGGCCGGGGATGCCCAGGCTGAACTGCTGTGGTCCTTCGCCGAATCCGCCCGGGCCGCCGGTCGGCGCGCCGTGCTTTACGAGGTGCCGGCAACGCTTTTGTCCGCCTGCGCCGATGCCGGTTTCCGTGCGCTGAAACTGGGAGAGATGGCGGTGGTGGACCTTGCCGCGATGGATCTTGCCGCCTCTCGCTGGGGCGAGCAGCGCCGGGCGCTTGCCAGGGGCGAACGCGACGGGATGCGTCTGGAGATCCTGACGCCGGAAGAGGTGCCCTTCGTCCTCGACACTCTGGAGCGGATCTCGGACGACTGGCTCGCCCGGCATGAGGTGCGCGAAAAGGGCTTCGCCCTCGGCCGCTTCACCCGCGACTATATCGCCAGCCAGCCCGTCGCCATCCTGCGCCAGGGCGATGCCATCGTGGCCTTCGCCACGCTGCTGGTGACGGGCAACAAATCCGAGGCCTCGGTCGATCTGATGCGCTTTGGCTCTGACGCGCCGAAGGGGGCGATGGATTTCCTGTTCTGCGCCCTGCTGGTCGAGATGCGGACGCGCGGCTATGCGCGCTTCAACCTCGGCATGGCACCGCTGTCGGGCTTTGCCACCCATTCCGCGGCCCCGCTGTGGAACCGTTTCGGCCAGGCGATCTTTACCCATGGCGAACGGTTCTACAACTTTCGCGGCCTGCGCGCCTTCAAGGCCAAGTTCAACCCGGGGTGGGAGCCGCGCTATCTGGTGATCGACGCGGGCGCCTCGCCGGTGACGGCGCTGATGGATGTGACGCTGCTGATCAGCGGCGGTATCAGGGGAGTCGTTTCAAGATGAAACCGAAGTGCATGGCCCTTGCCGCGCTGGTCGCGGCGGCGCTGACGGCGGAGGGGTCTTTCGCGCAGACCGTCAGGGGCGACGCGATGCAAACCACGAACGATGGCACCGCCCGGATCGCCGGGCAGCACACCCCCGCGACCACCGTCCCCGAAGGGCCGGTAAAGCAGCCGCCGACCGGCTTTGACGTCGGTATGATCCATAACCCCCATGTCTTTCACCCCGGGGGCGCGGTGGCAGGCGTGGTCTTCCTGATCTCGGACGCGCCGGGCTGGGAGGCTGCGGACGAGGCCGAGGCCGCGACCCTTTCGGCCAAAGGCTATGCGGTCGTGGGCCTCGACCTACCGACATATCTTCAAGGCCTCGCCGGGCCGTCCGGGGATGCGGATTGCAGCTATGCCATTTCCGACATCGAGGAAATCTCCAAACGCCTGCAAAGCGACGCGGGCCGCGACTACCACTTGCCGGTGATTGCCGGGCGCGGCGACGGGGCGGGGCTCGCCCTGGCCTTGGTCTCGCAAGCCCCGGCCTCGACCATCGGGGCCACGGTGGCGGTCGATCCCTCCGAAAGTGTGGCCCTGCTGCGCCCGCTTTGCACCGATGCGCCCCATGAAGTGCAGGGCGACCGCATCATCTATGGCCTGTTGCCGGGGCAGGTGAACCAGCCGGTCGATGCGGTCTTCACCTCCTCCGCAACGCCCGAGACCCGCGCGCATGCCTCGGCGCTGGCAGCGGATCACCCGGAGATCACCGTTTCCGACGCAGCCCCTGGGAGTGACGCCACGACGACACTCGCCTCGGCAATCGACACCCGCCTCGGCCAGTTGTCCGAGGCCGAAGGGCCGCTGAACCTGCCCATCGAAGAGATGCCGGTCGCGAAACCCGCCTTCGACACCATGGCGGTCTTCTGGTCCGGCGACGGCGGTTGGCGCGACATCGACCGCCAGGTCGGACAATATCTGCAACAGGCCGGCATTCCGGTCGCGGGCGTCGATTCGCTGCGCTATTTCTGGTCCGAGCGGCAGCCGCAGGAAACCGCCGACGACCTGGCCCGCATCATCCGCCATTACCGCGAGACATGGAGGGTCCGGCACGTCGTCCTGATCGGCTATTCCTTCGGCGCGGACATCCTGC
>JAATGA010000248.1 GCA_015654855.1 Rhodobacterales bacterium | reverse complement strand
CGTGCCCGAGATGAAGCCATAGGTCACATTCGACAGCATCTGATGCAGCGCATGGCCGAATTCGTGGAACAGCGTGCGCGCATCGTCATAGGACAGCAGCGCCGGATCGCCCTTGGCGAAGTTGCAGACGTTCAGCACGACTGGCGCCTGTTCGCCCCCCAGCCGCCGCTGCGACCGGAAGGCCGAACACCAGGCGCCCGAGCGTTTCGAGCCGCGCGCGAAATAATCGCCGATGAAGACCGCGACATGTTTTCCGTCGCGCAGCACCTCCCACGCCATCGCGTCGGGATGATAGAGCGGCACATCGAGTTTCGCGAATTCGAGGCCGAACAGCCGCCCCGCCACATCGAACGCCGCGTCGATCATCTGGCCGAGCGCCAGATAGGGTTTCAGCGCCGCCTCGTCGAGGTCGTGTTCCGCCTTTCGCCGCTTTTCGGAGTAATAGCGCCAGTCCCAGGGTTCCAGCGGGCCGGGGATGCCATCGGCGTGCAGCATCTTTTCCAGCACCGCCGCATCGGCCAGGGCCGCCTTCTTCGCCGGGGCCCAGACCTGCATCAGCAGATCGCGCACCGCCTGCGGGGTCTTCGCCATTTCAGGTTCGAGCTTGTAGGCCGCGAAATTAGCGTATCCCAGCAGATGCGCCCGCTCCTCGCGCAAGGCCAGGATCTCGGCCGCGACGGCACGGTTGTCGTTGGCATTGCCGTTCGCCCCGCGTGCGCCCCATGCGGCATAGGCCCGTTCGCGCAGGCCCCGGCGGGGCGAGAATTGCAGGAAAGGCACGATCAGCGACCGGCTGAGCGTCACCACCGGCCCACCCGCGCCCTTTTCCTCGCCCGCCGCGCGTGCGGCGGCGACGACGAAATCGGGCAGCCCCTCAAGGTCCGCCTCGGTCAGCGCCATGAACCACTCGCGCTCATCGGCCAGCAGGTTCTGGCTGAACTGCGTGCCCAGAACCGCAAGCCGCGACTTCACCGCCGTCAGCCGTTCGGCCGCAGCCCCTTCAAGCAGCGCGCCCGAGCGGACGAACATCTGGCGGTAAAGGTGCAGGACGCGCGCCTGTTCCGCTGTCAGATCCAGGCCTTCGCGGGCCTGCCACAGGGCCTCGATGCGCGCGAACAACGCCTTGTTGTTGGTGATCTCGGACGAAAAGGCCGACATCTTCGGCGCCAGATCGCGCTGCAAGGCCTCGCGCCCGGGCGTCGAATCCGCGCCGGCGAGATTGTAGAACACCCCTGCCACCCGGTCGAGCGCGCACTCGGCCAATTCCATCGCGTCGACCGTATTGTTGAAATCCGCAGGCTCGGGGCTATCGGCAATCGCCGCGATATTCTCGCGCGCCTCTGCCAGCGCGGTGTCGAAGGCGGGGGCGAAATCCTCGTCGCGGATGCGGTCGAAGGGCGGCAGGCCGAATGGCGTGTCCCAGGGGGCGAGCAGCGGATTGGTCATCGGCGATCTCCTTTGCGCCCAAGCTAGGCACCCTGCCCGCCAACGTCCAGAGCGTCGGCACGCTGAGCCGGTCGCCCTGCCCAAGGCCCAGGGGCAAAGGCACGTCGCGCGCATGTGGCGGGAGAGATGGCCCGATGCGAAGTCTCCGACGCCGAGGCTCCGGCCTCCTGCGGTGCCCCTCGCCCGGATGACAGCTTACGTCCAGACCCCATCGACGGTCCACAAATCCGCACTCTCGGGGGCCGGGTGCCTCGGGACCGGCTGAGGATCCGGTCTCCCTGAAACCCGCGCGGATCGCGCGAAACACCTTGCCGAAAACAGCCGGCCCCGGCGCGAACGCCGGCTAGCCTGCGGCATCCGCAAGGCCGCGACGCGGCGCTCCGGTGCAACAGGGGGCAATCAAGCCTTTGATAACAGGCATATTTCTGATCTTTAAGAAGATAAATGGTGCTGCAAGAGAGGATTGAACTCTCGACCTCTCCCTTACCAAGGGAGTGCTCTACCACTGAGCTACTGCAGCGCCGGCGCGGGCGGATCGCCTTGCGTGGCGGGTGATTAGACGCATTCAACGGACTGCGCAAGGGGCAAAACGGAATTGTTTAGCCGTTTTGGAACGCGCGGAAACAGGCGTTTGACGAGGCCTTTGACGGGGTGGAAAACGGCTGTCTCGCAGGCCGGGAGCGGGTGTCGGTCAGGGGTCTTGCCTGTGACCGAAGGGCCGGCGGGGGCCGTTCGTACCGACAGCGACAGGCGATATTCACAGCGGATACGGAAGCGGATTGCGCGCGCGCCCGATTGGGCATGGCGGTTCGTCACTCGCGTCGCTTGCCGCCACCGACGGAAGGCCAAAGCGTCGGCGTAGCACGTCGACAACACCAAACGGGGCGGGCAGGATCATGGATCGTATCGAAGCGCTTTTGATGGTCGCCATCGTCTCGCTGACCGCGACGCTGGCCTTCTACATGGTGCATGTCAGCTTCTGACCCGCGTTTGCGACCTTCGGCCCGCCCTCTGTCACCAGACATCGGGCCGCTCCCCGCCGCTCGGTTTCGGCAAAGGCCCGCCGATCGGGGTGCGCCGGCTGGCACCAGGCCGCGCAGCCCCTATATCCCATCTCAGCAACCACGAAGAACAGGAGGGTTCGCAGATGGATCGCAGAAAAGTTCTTTCGGCCGCGCTTGCCGTCTGCCTGGGGCTGGGGATCGTCGGCGCACCCCCGGCTGCCATGGCGCAGGACCAGCGGCACCGGCAGGACGATTGCCGCCCCGGCGCCCGCAATTGCCAGCCGCAGCACGAGCGCGCCCGGCCGAAAAACCGCATCAAGAAGGATCATGACAACGAGCGGATCGGGCCGGGCGGCAGCGACGTCCGGCGGGGCGCGCAGCAGGATTTCGACCGCAAAGGCAACCGCTACCGCCAGCAGGAGGGCAAAAGGTATATTGCCCGCCGCCCCGATGTGGGCGACCGGCTGCGCTCGGGCCGCAATCTGCGCAATGCCGAGGTGCGCCACCTGCCGCGCGCCGGACGCGGCAATGCCTATCGGGTGTCGGACGGCTGGCTTTACCTGGTCGACAAGGATTCGGGCCGCGTCCTGCGCATCCTCGGCAACGCGGATCGCTGGCTGCGCTGATGCCCGGGCGGCGGAGAACCGCGCGCCGAAAAGACAAAGGGCCGGGGTCATCCCCCGGCCCTTTGTCGTCGCTGTCCCTGCGGTTTACAGCTTTTGCGACAGCACCGTTTCCAGCCGCAGATCGCCAAAGCCGTTGAACCGGGTGTTGGTCACCGTCGAATAGGCGCCCATTCCGTGGATCACCACATAGTCGCCCTCGGCGATGTCCGAGGCCAGTTCGACCTCGCCCGGCAGACGGTCGACGGAATCGCAGGTCGGGCCAAAGACGATGCGCGGTTCCGGCGCGCCGCGACGGCGCAGGCCGCCGGGGGTCAGCACCTCGATCCGGTCGATCACCCCGATCAGCGGCAGTTCGGCCATCGCGCCATAAACGCCGTCGTTCAGGAAGATATGGCCGCCGTCGCGGACCGCCTTGACCTGAGCGGCCAAGGTGAAAGCGTCGCCGCACAGCGCCCGCCCCGGCTCGCAAACCAGCAGCGGACGGCTGTCGCCGAACGCCTCGCCCGTCACCCGGCCGATCAGATCGAAGATCGCCTCAAGCTCAGGCGCCAAACCCTCCAGCCGGTGGCTGGGGAAGCCGCCGCCGACGTTCAGCCGCGCAATGGTCACGCCGGCATCGGCCGCAATCTCGGCCGCCGTGCGGATATAGGCGTCCCAGGCAGCGGGATCGGTGCATTGCGTGCCCGGATGGAAGGTCAGCGAGGGGATGAAGCCCGCATCCGCCACCACCCGCAGCAATTCGACCGCCAGTTCCGCCGTCGCGCCGAACTTCGCGCCGAAGTTATAGGCCGCACCCGCCACCGGCAGCTTGAAGCGGACCGAGATCTCGCAGCCCTCGGCCGGGACCAGTTCGATCAGCTTGGCAAGTTCGGATTTGGAATCGACCGACCAGGATTTCACACCACGTTCGACCGCATGGGCGATTTCCGAACGGGCGCGCACCGGGTTGTTGTAATGGATCGCGGCATCGGGGGCGAGGCGGCGGATCAGGTCGATCTCATATGACGAGGCGCAGTCGTAGCCGCGCACGCCCGCGGCGGCGAGGTTCTCGACCACCGGCTCGATCGGGTTCGATTTCACCGCATAGGTGACCATGCCGGGAAAGCCGTCGATGAAGCGGCGCGCGGCCGCCTGCAACGCCGTGGGAGCGAAGAACAGCACCGGGGTTTCCGGTCCTTGCGCGCGGAGAAATTCGGTCGGGTTGGTCCAGATCGTTTTGGAGAGTCCCATCGGCGTGATCCTTTCTGCCAACAAGACGCAAGCCCTTTCCATTGCCTGAATCGGGGTCAGGGCACCTGCGTGGTTTTTGCCAACCAGGCCAGGTGCGTATGAGCCGCCCTTTTCCTGCAACTTAGGATGCCGCATATGTGTGACATTCTCACCGGATGAAACTGTATATTTGCTGTGAAACCCCGTTATAATGACGGAAAAGGAATACAAAACGATGGATGACCTCGATCGCAACATCATCGCCCTGCTGGGGGCGGATGCCCGGATGTCGCTGGCCACCCTGGCGCGGCGGCTGAAGGTCGCGCGGTCGACCATCCAGACCCGGCTGGAGCGGCTGGAGACCACCGGCGTCATCGCCGGCTATACGCTGAAACTGGGCGAAGGGGCGCGGCAGGGGCGGCTGCGCGCCAGCGTCCTTCTGACCATCGAGCCTCGCGCCCAGGCCGGGATCCTGACCCGGCTGAAGTCGGTGGCCGAGGTCGAGAAGGTTTTCACCTGCTCGGGCCGGTTCGATCTGCTGTTGCAGGTCGCCGCGCCGAACACCCAGGTGCTCGACCAGGTGCTGGACGAGATCGGGGCGATGACCGGGGTCAGGGCCTCGGAAAGCCTGATCCACCTCTCGACCAAGATCGACCGGGCGGTGTAGCGCCCTGCCCTGCCATTGCGGTCAACAAATCCTGCCCCGGCGGCTTCACCTTGGCCCTGGGATGCACTAGCTCTGGTCCGGCACGTCAAAGAGGCAGCCCATGTCGTTTTTCAAGAAAATGCGCGACCGGATGTTCCGGTCCTCGGACAAGATCGCCGAGGGGCTGGACGCGCTGGTCGTCGACGACAGCGAGGCGCTGGCCCCCGGCCATGCGGCGCAAGAGGCGGCGAAACCCGGTCTTCTGGGCCGGATCTTCGGGGCCGACGAGCCGCGCCGGCTGGTCGATGACGAGATGCTGGAAGAATTGGAGGAATTGCTGATCCGCGCCGACATGGGGGTGGACACGGCGGTGCGCGTCACGGCGAACATTGCCGAGGGCCGGTTCGGCAGGCGCGTCTCGACTGCGGAACTCAAGGCCGCGCTCGCGGCCGAGGTGGCGCGGATCCTGACCCCCGTCGCCCGGCCCCTGCCGCTTTATCCGCAAAAGCCGCAGGTCGTGCTGGTGGTCGGCGTCAACGGATCCGGCAAGACGACGACGATCGGCAAGCTCGCCAGCCAGTTCCGCGCCGCCGGCAAGCAGGTGGTGATCGCCGCCGGCGACACCTTCCGCGCCGCCGCCGTCGAGCAGTTGCAGGTCTGGGGCCAGCGGGCGGGCGTGCCGGTGCTGACCGCGCCCGAAGGATCCGACCCCGCGAGCCTCGCCTTCGACGCGCTGACGAAGGCGCGGGCGGATGGCGCGGACCTGCTGATGATCGACACCGCCGGGCGGTTGCAGAACCGCGCCGATCTGATGGAGGAACTGGCCAAGATCGTCCGGGTGATCCGCAAGGTCGACCCGACCGCACCGCACAACACCATCCTGGTGCTGGATGCGACCACGGGGCAGAACGCCATCGCCCAGGTCGAGATCTTCCGCAAGATCGCCGATGTCTCGGGCCTGGTGATGACCAAGCTCGACGGCACGGCCAAGGGTGGGGTTCTGGTGGCGCTGGCCGACAAGTTCGGCCTGCCGATCCATGCCATCGGCGTGGGTGAACAGATCGACGATCTGTCGCCGTTCGATCCAGAGGATTTCGCCCGGGCCCTGGTGGGGATCGGCGCGTGAGCGTGGCGGGCCGGACGGCACAAGGCCGTCGCGGCCCTTCGCCCCTCTGCGACCACCCGCAAACGGCCGCCGGAGCCGCCCCTTGAGCCAGACCTTCGCCGCGCTTGAAGGCACGCCCGAGGGCGCGCGGCTGGCGATCCTGCTGGCGCTGGCGGCGGCGCTGGCCCATGCGGTTTTCGGCGCGCTGCAAAAGGGGCGCTACGATCCCTGGCTGTCGAGGGGCGCGATCGACCTCGGCATCATGGTCCTGTCGGCGCCGGTCGCCCTGTTCCTGGTGCCCTGGCCCCGGGGCGGCGAATGGCGGATCATGGCCGGGGTGGTCGCGATCCATTTCATCTACAAGCTGACCATGGCCCTGGCCTATGAGCGCGCGGCCTACACCGTGGTTTACCCGGTGGTGCGAGGCAGCGGGCCGCTGGCGACTCTGGCCTTCGCCGCGATCTTTCTGGGCGAGCATTATTCTGCCCTGCAATGGATGGGCGTGCTGATCCTGTCGGGCGCGATCCTGGCCCTGGCGCGGGTGAACCTGCGCGGCGCGAAGACCAGCGTGCAAGCGCTGCGGCGGGGCCTGGCCTGGGCGCTGGCGGGGGGCGTGATGGTGGCGGTCTACACCACCTTCGACGCCTGGGGCATCCGGCAGACGCCGGACCCGTTCACCTTCCTCGCCTGGTTCTTCCTCGTCACCTCCTTCGACTTTCCGCTGCTGGTGCTGTGGCGGCATCTGCGCGGCATCGGCGAACCGATCCCGGCCAGGCCCCGCGTCCTGCTGATGCGCGGGGTGATCGGCGCGCTGGTGGCCTTCGTCAGCTTTGGCGGGGTGATGCTCGGCACGCGGCTTGGCAAGGTGGGCGAGGTGGCGTCGTTGCGCGAGACATCGACGCTGTTCGCGGCCTTGATCGGGCGGGTGGTTCTGGGCGAAAAGGTCGGCGCCGTTCGCGCGATCTTGATGGGCGCTGTCGCCGCCGGCGCGATACTGGTGCAGGCGGGATAGCGAAGGGCGAAAAGATGACGGCGGAAAAGACGGCCAGGAAGATCAACCCCATCCTGAAACTGGTGTTGGAACTGGGTCCGGTCCTGCTGTTCTTCATCGGCTACAGCCGGATGAAGGACACGACCATCACGCTGTGGGGGGGGGAGTATCAGGGATTCTTCCTGATGACGGCGGCCTTCATCCCGCTGATGATTCTGACCACCGGCATCCTGTGGGGACTGACGGGCCGGCTGTCGAAGATGCAGATCGCGACGCTGGTTCTGGTCGTGGTCATGGGGGGTCTGTCGCTCTGGCTGCATGACGAGCGGTTCTTCAAGATGAAGCCGACGCTGCTGTATCTGATGTTCGCGATCCTGCTCGGCATCGGCCTTTTGCGCGGCGAAAGCTGGCTGCGCTACGCGATGGAAGAGGCGCTGCCGATGCTGCCCGAGGGCTGGATGATCCTGACCCGGCGGCTTTGCGCCTTCTTCTTCGCGCTCGCCATCGCGAACGAGGCGATCTGGCGGCTGATGTCGACGGATGCCTGGGTGAACTTCAAGACCTTCGGCCTGCCGGCGGCGCTGTTTGCGTTCTTCATGGCCCAGGGGCGGCTGATCCAAAAATACGGGATCGAAGAACCCGAGGCGGGCGACAACGGCTGACAGCCCGGCCGCGCGGGCCGCAATTCGGCGTGAAGGCCCCAATCCAGGTTCCATCGGGGCTTTCCCCACGCCGGCCGCAGGCCTAGCCTCCGCCCCGCAACCGCGAGGAGGATGACATGCAATCCCGCAAACTGGGCCGCACCGGCCTGACCATCGCGCCGCTGGTCTTTGGCGGCAATGTCTTCGGCTGGACCATCGACAAGGAGCAAAGCTTCCGCGTGCTCGACGCCTTCGTCGATCACGGCTTCGACGCCATCGACACTGCGGATGTCTATTCCCGCTGGGTCCCCGGCAACCAGGGCGGCGAATCCGAGGCGATCATCGGCGAGTGGCTCGCCGCCCGCCCCGGCATCCGCGACAAGGTGAAGATCTTCACCAAGGTCGGCTCCGACGTGGGCGAGGGCAAGGGCCTGTCCTCGGGCTGGATCGCCAAGGCGGTCGAGAAATCGCTTGCGCGGCTGAAGACGGATTACATCGACCTGTATTTCTCGCACTGGCCCGACCCCGAGGCGGACCATGCCGATACGCTCGCCGCCTATGACGCGCTGCTGAAGGCGGGCAAGATCCGCTCCATCGGCGCGTCGAACTACGATGCGGCGCTGCTGAAGGCGGCCTTCGAGGCGGCGGATGCCAACGGTCTGCCGCGCTATCAGGCGATCCAGCCGGAATACAACCTGATCGAACGCGCGAAGTTCGAGGGGCCGCTGCGCGATCTGTGCCTGGAAACCGACACCGGGGTCGTGACCTATTACAGCCTGGCCTCGGGCTTTCTGTCGGGCAAATACCGCTCGAAAGCGGATTCCGAGGGCAAGGCGCGCAGCCGGGGCGTCGATCAGTATCTGAACGACAAGGGCTTTGCCCTGATCGACACGCTGGAGGGGGTCGCCGCCCGCCATGGCGCGAAACCGGCCGAGGTGGCGCTGGCCTGGGTCGCGGCGCAGCGCGGGGTGACCGCCCCCATCGCCTCGGCCACGAAGGTCGAGCATGTCGAAAGCTTCGCCCGCGCGGCGGAACTGGTGCTGACGCCCGAGGATCTGGTGCGGCTGGACCAGCCGGGCGCCTGACCGGGCGGCAGTTCCGGCCCGATCTGACGGGGCCGAAGGGTCACAGATCCGCCAGCCGGGTCTTGGCCTTTCGGCCCCGTTTCGCTATGGCCTTGTGCAGCTAGGAATGGGTGCAGCGATGCCGATGGAAAAGACGTTCAGCGCGGCGGAAGCCGAAGCGCGGCTGTATAAGATGTGGGAAGAGGCCGGGGCCTTCAAAGCGGGGGCCAATGCCTCGCGGCCCGAGACCTTTTCCATCGTCATCCCGCCGCCGAACGTCACCGGCAGCCTGCATATGGGCCACGCCTTCAACAACACGTTGCAGGACGTGCTGGTGCGCTGGCACCGGATGCGCGGCTTCGACACGCTCTGGCAGCCGGGCACCGACCATGCCGGGATCGCGACCCAGATGGTGGTGGAACGCGAGTTGGCCAAGACCAACCGCCGCCGCACCGACATGTCGCGTGAGGAATTCACCGGCCTCGTTTGGCAGCAGAAGGCGAAGTCCCGCGCCAATATCATCGGCCAGTTGAAGCGCCTCGGCGCCTCGGCCGACTGGTCGCGCGAGGCCTTCACCATGTCGGGCGCGCCGGGCGCACCGGCGGGCGAGGAAGGCAACTTCCACGACGCGGTGATCCGGGTCTTCGTCGACATGTATAACAAGGGTCTGATCTACCGGGGCAAACGCCTCGTGAACTGGGATCCGCATTTCGAGACCGCGATTTCCGATCTTGAGGTCGAGAATATCGAGGTGAAGGGCCATATGTGGCACTTCAAATACCGCCTGGCCGGTGGCGAGACCTATGAATATGTCGAGAAGGATGCCGAGGGGAATGTGACCTTCCGCGAGAAGCGGGATTACATTTCTATCGCGACGACCCGGCCCGAAACCATGCTGGGCGATGGGGCTGTGGCCGTGCATCCCTCCGATGATCGTTACGCCCCCATCGTCGGCAAGATGGTGCATCTGCCGCTGTGCGACCGGCTGATCCCGATCATCGCGGACGAGTATCCCGATCCGGCTTTCGGTTCCGGCGCGGTGAAGATCACCGGCGCGCATGACTTCAACGACTATCAGGTGGCCAAACGGCACGATCTGCCCTGCTATCGGCTGATGGACACCAAGGGGAACATGCGGTCAGACGGTGCGCCCTACGAGACCGCCGTCGCCCGCGCCCGCGAGATCGCGGCGGGCAGCCCCACGGACGAGAACGAGGTCGACGGCCTGAACCTCGTGCCCGAGAAATACCGGGGCCTCGACCGGTTCGAGGCGAGGAAGCGCGTGGTTGCCGACATCAACGCTTTGGGCCTCGCCGTCACCGTGCTGGTGAAATCCGAGGATCCCGAAACCGGGTCCGAACATCTGGTGCTGGAGCCGGTGGTCGAGGACAAGCTGATCATGCAGCCCTTCGGCGACCGCTCCAAGGTCGTCATCGAGCCGATGCTGACCGACCAGTGGTTCGTGGACACCGCGCAGATCGTCGGCCCGGCGCTGGATGCGGTGAGGAATGGCGACACGCAGATCCTGCCGGAGCGGGATGCCAAGGTCTATTTTCACTGGCTGGAGAATATCGAGCCCTGGTGCATCAGCCGCCAGCTTTGGTGGGGGCATCAGATCCCGGTGTGGTATGGCCTCGATCTCGGCGCGGAGGCCTTCCGCGACGACGAGGGCTACAGCGCGCTGGACGCGGTGGAACTGTTGCGCCTGCTGACCGAAGGCGGGATGCTTCACGCCGGCGAGGTCGCGCATTGCGCGGCCGATTTCGCAGGCGTGCAGGGCGCCTTCCGCGACGAGATCGCCGATGTGCCGGCCCCGATCTGCCATGCCGCGATCGTCGAGGTGAAGGACAAGGCCGAGGCGATCGAGGTGCTGGCCCAAAGTCTCGCCGCCTATGCGGTCGATCAGGATCCGACGAAGCTGAGCTATCCGGTCTGGCGCGACCCCGACGTTCTGGACACCTGGTTCTCCTCGGGCCTCTGGCCCATCGGCACACTCGGCTGGCCCGAGCAGACGCCGGAGTTGCAACGTTATTTCCCGACCTCGGTCCTTGTCACCGGCTTCGACATCATCTTCTTCTGGGTCGCCCGGATGATGATGATGCAGTTGGCCGTGGTGGGCGAGGTGCCGTTCAAAACCGTCTATGTCCATGCCCTCGTCCGTGACGAGAAGGGCAAGAAGATGTCGAAATCGCTCGGCAACGTGCTGGACCCGCTGGACCTGATCGACCAGTTCGGCACCGATGCTGTGCGGTTCACCCTGACCGCGATGGCGGCCATGGGGCGCGATCTGAAGCTGTCCACCGCGCGGATCGAGGGCTATCGCAACTTCGGAACGAAGCTCTGGAACGCCTGCCGTTTCGCCGAAATGAACGGGGTCTGGGAGGGTCATGCGACCCGGAGCGCCCCCCCCGCCGCGACTGCGACGGTGAACCGCTGGATCATCGGCGAGACCGCCAAGGTTCGCGAAGAGGTCGACGCGGCTTTGGCCGAGTTCCGCTTCGATATGGCGGCGGATGCGCTGTACAAATTCGTCTGGGGCAAGGTCTGCGACTGGTATGTCGAATTTGCCAAACCGCTGTTCGACGGCGATCAGGCGGCGGAAACCCGGGCGGTCATGGCCTGGGTGCTGGATCAGTCGATGATCCTGCTGCACCCGATCATGCCCTTCGTGACCGAGGATCTGTGGCAGACCACCGGCAAACGGGCAAAGATGCTGATCCACACCGACTGGCCCACCTATACGCCGGGCGAGTTGGTGGACCTTGAGGCGGATCGTGAGATGGCCTGGGTCACGGGCCTGATCGACGGGATCCGCTCGGCCCGCGCCCAGGTGCATGTGCCGGTGGGGCTGAAGCTGGATCTCGTGTCGCTGGGGATGGATGCGGGCGCCCGCGCCGCCTGGGACAGGAACGAGGCTCTGATCAAACGCCTCGCCCGGATCGAAAGCCTGTCCGAAGCCGCCACCGCGCCGAAGGGCGCGATCACGCTGGCGGCGGAGGGCGCGACCTTTGCCATCCCGCTGGAAGGGGTGATCGACATCGCCGCCGAAAAGGCGCGTCTGGCGAAGTCGCTGGAGAAACTGGAGAAAGAGGCTGCGGGCCTGCGCGGGCGTCTGTCGAATCCGAAGTTCATCGACTCGGCCCCCGAAGAAGTGGTCGACGAGGCACGGGCGAACCTGGAGGCGCGCGAGGACGAGGTGGCGAAGCTGAAGGCCGCCGCCCTGCGGCTCGCCGAGATCGGTTAAGGGGCTCCGCCCCTCTGCGGGCGCGCGTCGCGCGCCCGCATTCACCCCGGGATATTTCAGCCAGGATGAAAGGGGAAAAGATGAGGCCTGACACGCTGTTTTCTCTGACCGGTCGGCGGGCGCTGGTGACGGGTGCGGGACGAGGCCTGGGATTCCAGATCGCCCGCGCCCTGGCCGGGGCCGGGGCCCAGGTCTGGATCACCGGGCGCAGCCCTGCTCCGCTTGAGGCCGCCTGCGCCGCGCTGGCTGCCGAGGGGGGCATGGCCCATCCTTTGGCTTTCGATCTGGCCGATGCGGCGGGGCGGCGGGATGCTTTGGCCGAAGCACGGCCCGACATCCTGGTCAACAATGTCGGCGCGCGGGACAGGCGGGGGCTTGGTGCTTTCGACGATGCCGCGATCCGCGCGCTGATCGAAACCGATCTGATCGCCACGATCTCTCTGTCGCGGGATGCGGCCGGGGCTATGGCGGCACGGGGGCATGGCCGCGTGATTTCGGTCACCTCGATCGTCGGGCCGATGGCGCGGCCGGGGGATTCGGTCTATCCGATCGCCAAGGAGGGCGTCGCGGCAATGACCCGCGCCATGGCGGTGGAATACGGGCCCATGGGTGTAACCGCGAATGCCATTGCGCCGGGCATGTTCGCGACCGAGACCAATGCCAGCATGACAGAAGACGCGGCGGTGACGGATTTCGTCCGGCTGCGGAACCCTTTAGGTCGCTGGGGCCGCCCGGAGGAAATCGCGGGGGCGGCGCTGTTTCTCGCCTCGGACGCGGCGTCTTACGTCAACGGACATGTGCTGGTGGTCGACGGCGGGCATTCGGTGCGGTTCTGAACGTGCACCTGGCGGGAAGAAAAACCGGCCGCGGTTGCGCGGCACAAAGCGATCCGGTCCCGGAAACACGAAAGGCGCCCCGCGGGGCGCCTTTCGTTTTCGGAGCACGGTTCCCACCCGACCTTACTGGTCGAGGAAGCTGCGCAGTTTGCGCGAGCGGCTTGGGTGCTTCAGCTTGCGCAGGGCCTTGGCCTCGATCTGTCGGATCCGTTCGCGCGTCACGCTGAACTGCTGGCCCACCTCTTCCAGCGTATGGTCGGTGTTCATCCCGATGCCGAAACGCATCCGCAGAACCCGCTCCTCGCGCGGGGTCAGCGAGGCCAGAACCCGCGTCGTCGTCTCTTTCAGGTTTTCCTGAATGGCCGAGTCCAGCGGCAGGATCGCGTTCTTGTCCTCGATG
>JAATGA010000463.1 GCA_015654855.1 Rhodobacterales bacterium | reverse complement strand
GCCGTCCGAGGTCGCGCCATAACCCGTGACCTCGGCATAGATCTTCGCGCCGCGGGCGAGGGCATGTCCCAACTCCTCCAGCACCACGACCCCGCCGCCGCCGGCGATGACAAACCCGTCGCGCGTCGCATCATAGGGGCGCGAGGCGGTTTCGGGCGCGTCGTTGTATTTCGACGACATGGCCCCCATCGCGTCGAACAGGCAGGACAGCGTCCAGTCCAGTTCCTCGCCGCCGCCGGCGAATACGATGTCCTGCTTGTTCAACTGGATCTGCTCGACCCCGTTGCCGATGCAATGGGCCGAGGTCGAACAGGCCGAGGTGATGGAATAGTTCACGCCCTTGATGCCGAATGGCGTCGCAAGGCAGGCCGAATTGGTCGAGGACATGCAGCGCGTCACCATGAACGGCCCCATGCGTTTCGGCGCGCCTTTCTCAATCACCGTCTGGTGGGCGAGGAAGAAGTTCGAGGTCGAGGGTCCGCCGGAACCCATGATGAGCCCGGAGCGCTCGTTCGAGACATCGGAATGTTCCAGCCCCGAATCCTCGATCGCCTGACGCATGGCGATGAAGTTCCAGGCCACCCCTTCGCCCATGAAGCGCATGTCGCGCTTGTCTATATGATCGGCGGGAACCAGGGTCGGCTGGCCCTTCACCTGGCTGCGAAAGCCGTGTTCGGCGTAGTCCTCGGCGAAAACGATGCCGGATTTGCCGGCGCGCAGGCTGGCTTCGACCTCGGCCGCGTTGTTGCCGATGGGCGAGACGATGCCGATGCCGGTGATGACGACGCGACGCATGGGCGATACTCCTGTTCGGGGGTTACGCTTCGGAAAGCGCGACCTTCATGTCCTTGACCTGATAGATGACCTCGCCGTCGGCCTCTACAATGCCGTCGGCGACGCCCATGGTCAGGCGGCGGGTCTGAATGGCTTTGGTGAAATCCACCTTGTAGGTCAATATCTTGCGATCCGGTCTTACCATGCCGGTCAGCTTGACCTCACCCACGCCGAGCGCATAGCCGCGCCCGAGCCAGCCGCGCCAGCCGAGGTTGAAGCCGGTCAGTTGCCACAGCCCGTCGAGGCCGAGGCAGCCGGGCATGATCGGGTTGCCGGGGAAGTGGCAGGCGAAGAACCACAGGTCGGGGGTGATGTCGAATTCGGCCACGACATGGCCTTTGCCGTGCAATCCGCCGTCACCGGAAATATCGGTGATGCGGTCCATCATCAGCATCGGAGGCTCGGGGAGCTGGGCATTGCCGGGTCCGAACAACTCGCCACGCGCACATTTCAGCAGGTCGTCCCGGTCGAACCTGTTCGGATATTGCCCCATGCGCGCCGCTTCTCCTTTGGCTGGCCACGAATGTCCCCCATCTATCATCCGCATGGAAGGACTGGCAAGGGTGGCGGGCCGCAGCGGCGGGAGAGGGCTTTGCCGTGCCGCGGCAGGGGGCGATCTGCGGCTTGCGGGACGCGGATCCTGAAAAATCGGGGGATTCTGTTTGAAGTCCCGCGCAGGAAGGCCTTATATATGACCGGATTACGAAGGGCGGACCTTGTGATGTTGGCAAACGTTCAGGAATGCACCAAAGGGCGCGAGACCGATTGGTTGTCGCGCGGGGGCCTCAGGCCGACGCGGCAACGGCTGGCTCTGGCGGCGCTTTTGGTCGGTGACGGCCAGAACCGCCATGTCACGGCGGAAAGCCTTTACGCGGCCTGTGTCGGAACCGGCGACCGCGTAAGCCTCGCCACCGTCTACAACACCTTGCGGGCGTTCTGCGAGGCGGGCCTGATGCAAGAGGTCGTGGTCGATGGTTCGCGCAGCTATTTCGACACGCGGATGGACGATCACCCGCATTTCTACTGGGAAGACAGCGCCGAACTGACGGATGCCCCGGCCGATGAATTGCAGATTACCGGCCTGCCCGCCGCCCCCGAAGGGACCGAGATCGCGCGCGTCGATGTGGTGATCCGGCTGAAGCGCACCTGATCGCGATGGCGCGGCTGCCGTCGCCGGACGATTTTCCGCATCCGCGGTTCTGGGCCTTTCTGAGCATTTTCGTCGTCGTGGGGGTGGTGGTTGGCCTGGCCCATGGCGCGGCGCCGGGAATCCTCTGGGGTTTCGACACGGCGGCGGCGGTCTTCACCCTGTCCTGCCTGCCGCTGTGGCGGCGCGATGCGCTGCCGGCGATCCAGGCGCGGGCGGCGCGCGACGACGGGGGCCGGGTGCTGTTGCCGCTGGTCTCGGTAGTGGCGCTGGCGGTGGTGATGGTCACGCTCGCCTGGACGATCCGCAACAAAGAGGCGCTTGGCCTGTCCGAACTGTTGCTGGTGGCGGCGACCATGGCGCTGGCCTGGCTGTTCGTGAACCTGATCTGG
>JAATGA010000078.1 GCA_015654855.1 Rhodobacterales bacterium | reverse complement strand
CGGCGACGCTGACCGCGGTGCTGTCCGACAGCGCGCTGCCGCCGTTGAGGGCGAGCGTGCCGCCGCTGACGGTGGTCGCGCCGCCATAGGTGTTCGCGCCCGACAGGGTCATCGTGCCCGCGCCGGTCTTGGTCAGCCCGCCGGTGCCGGAGGCGGCGCCCGAGAAGGTGGTGCTGTCGTCGTTCCCTCCGGTGGTCAGCGTATTCGCCCCCAGCGTGACGGTGCTGGTCGCGCTGCCGGTCAGCGCGCCGATGGTCTCGCTCCCGGTCAGGGTCAGATTGCCATTGCCGTTCAGCGTGACCACCGCCGTATCGGCCAGCGCTTCGCCATCGACCGACAGCGAGCCGCTGGCGACGATGATGGCGTCGGCGGCGATCGTGCCGGTCACGGTGGTGGTGCTGTCGGATACGGTTACGGCCCCGGTCGAGGTGAGGGTGCCCGCGATGGTGCCGCCCTGAAGGTTCGACGTTCCCGTCGATGAGACAGAGGTGCCGGAGGCGATGGAACCGTTGCCGGACTGGGAAAACGAGCCGGCCGTGATCGCGCCCGTGCCGCCAATGGTCCCGCCCGTCTGAACGAGGGAGCCGACAGTGTCGTGGTTCCCGGCCGTGGTCGAAAGCGTGAGCGTGCCGCCCGAGATGTTCAGCGCGGCAGCATTCGACAGGTTCGAGCCGTTTTGCAGTGTGAGCGTGCCCGCCGAGACGGTGGTCGCGCCGCTGACACTGCCGGTGTTGGTGAAAGTTCCGCCGCTGACCCCGAGTGTGCCGCTGATCGAACCACTGTTTGAACCGGAGCCGGAGGTATCGACGTTGCCGCTGATGGCACCCGCGTTGTTCAGGGTGCCGGAGCTGGCGAAAGTTCCGCCCGTCGTAAGCGAACCGCCCGTGGCAATGCCGACAGTGCCGCTATTGGTGATTCCGCCGGTAAAGGTCACGTTCCCGGTAGAGGTGACGTTGAATTGCGTGGTCGAATCGCTGTTCGTCAGGCTTCCGGTAATCTGGCCTGTGCCACCGGCAGTGATGATGCCGTTGCCTGTCTGCGTGATCGATCCGTTCACCGTCACAGTGCCGCCGGACAGGGACATGGTGCCGGCATTGCCCACCGCACCGGTAACCGTCAGCGCGCCGGCCCCTGCGTTCTGGGTAATGGAGGCGCCCGCGTTGTTGGTGATCGCAGAGGTGATCGACAGGCTGCCTGCGCCATTTTGGATCAGTGCGCCCGAGTTCAGAAGAATATCGGTGGTGGTCGGATCAACGACGACCGCTGCGGCGTTGTTGAATGTAATCGAGCCGGTGGTGGACACCAGAACCGGGCCAACAATGCCCGCGGCGCCCGCCTGATCGGTAATCGTCAGGGGACCGTCAACAGTTTCGGCAAGTGCCGGAACTGCGACAAAGGCAAGTGCTGCAAAAAGTGCCGTGGATGTGCGCAGTCCCGTGATGGCCTTCTTGCGCGACGCCGGACGATCCTCGTTCCGGGCGAGGGGGGAATTATTCATGCTATATTCCTGACGGGGCTTCAGGTTGAAATTTCATTGCGCACGATGCTAAGCGGGCGGGGGAGGGGATGGCAACGGTTTATTCCCCGCGCCCGGGTGCCGGCAGCGCCCTGCGCCACAAAGCCTTTACCTGGCCGGTGCCCCTGCGCTATCACGCCCCCATGCGCCAGACCCTGACCGAGATTTACGAGGCCCGCGTGGCCGCCGGCGAGTTGCACCCCGACCCCGCGCAGCGGGCGGTCCTGCCGATTCTCGAAACCATCCGCACCACGCTCGAAACGGCGCCGCCGCGCAGGCGCGGGCTGCTTTCGGGGCTGTTTTCCAAACCCGAACCGCCGCCGAAGGGGCTGTATCTCTGGGGCGGGGTCGGGCGCGGCAAGTCGATGCTGATGGACCTGTTCACCGGGGCGGTCGACATCCCGCAAAAGCGGCGCGTCCACTTCCATGCCTTCATGCAGGAAATCCAGCACGGGCTGCACGAGGCGCGCAAGACCGGGGTCGAGGATGCGCTCGCCCCCGTGGCGGATGCCGTGATCCGCGAGGTGCGGCTGCTGGCCTTCGACGAGATGCAGATCACCGACATCGCCGATGCGATGATCGTGGGGCGGCTGTTCGAGAAGCTGTTCGCCGCCGGGGTGGTGATCGTCACCACCTCGAACCGCCCGCCCGAGGATCTGTATAAGGACGGACTGAACCGCGCGCTGTTCCTGCCCTTCATCGCCATGCTGCGGGAAAAGCTGACGGTGCACGAGATCGAAAGCGCCAACGACTATCGCCAGCACCGCCTGCAAGGGGCGCAGGTCTATTTCCATCCCGCCGGCACCGCCCGCGGCAGGATCGAGGCGATCTGGAACGACCTGACCGGGGGGGCTGCGGGGGAAAAGCTGATCCTGCCGGTGAACGGCCGCACCATCGACCTGCCGCGTTTTGCCAGCGGCGTGGGGCGCGCCACTTTCTGGGACCTCTGCGCCCGGCCCCTCGGGCCTGCCGACTACCTCGCCATCTCGGCCGCCTGCCGGGTGCTGATCGTCGAGGACATCCCCCAGCTTTCTTCCTCGAACTACAACGAGGCGAAACGCTTCGTCACCCTGATCGACGCGCTTTACGAGGCGAAGGTGCGGCTGATCTGCTCGGCGGCGGACGAGCCCGAACAGCTCTATGCCGAAGGGACGGGTGCGTTCGAGTTCGAGCGCACCGCCAGCCGCCTGCGCGAGATGCAGAGCGCCGACTGGGGCACGGACCGGACGGAGTGACGGATGCAAGGCACGGCGATCACAAGGGGCCGGCGGGCCTGTCGGCCTGCCGGGTCCGGCGGAGATGTCCGGGGCGCGCGGGCATGGCGTGGACGGGCCGGCGGCAGCCGTGATGCGCGGACGATGAGCCTGGCGCGATGACTGCCCGGCTGGTCATCCTGCTGCACGGCGTCAATGCGCGCGGTCGCGACGTGGCATATGTCGCCCGCGACTGGCGCTTGCCGGACACCGCCATCGCCGTGCCCGACGCGCCCGAGGTCTCGGACGAAAACCCCGATGCCCGCCAGTGGTTTTCCATCGCCGGCGCGACGCCGGAAAACCGCCCTGCGAGGGTCCGCGCCGCCCGACCCGCTTTCGACCGCCTGTTGGCGGAGACCATCGCCGCCCACGGCCTGACCGGCCGCCCGGATCGGGTGGCGCTCGTCGGTTTTTCACAAGGGGCGATCATGGCGCTTGACGCCGTGGCCTCGGGCCGATGGCCGGTCGCGGCGGCGGTGGCCTTCTCGGGTCGGTTCGCCACATCCGACGCGGTGGCGCTCACGACCCCCGTGCTCGTCGTCCACGGCCGGGCCGACCCGGCGATCCCCTTCGCCGAAAGCCTGAACGCCCGCGCCTGCCTCGCGGCACAGGGCTGCCCGGTCGATTTCAGCCTCGAACCCGACACCGCGCATTGCGTCTCGCCGGCCGGGGCCGCCCGCGCCGTGGCCTTCCTGCGCCGCGCCTTCGCGCTTTCGCCCGGCGAAAATACCCCGGGCTGAGGGACGCTTCAGGCGACCCGAGGGGCCAAGTCCCTATCCCTGCCACATCTGCCAGATCAGCCGCAGCGCCATCGCGGTCGAGGTCACGACCAGCAGCGGCTTGATCGCCCTGGCCCCGCGCTTCATCGCCAGACCCGCGCCGATCCGCGCCCCGGCGATCTGCGCCGCACCCATGGCGAGGCCCACCGCCCACCACGGATGCCCGGTCAGCGCGAACAGCAGCAACCCGCCCAGGTTCGAGGCGAGATTCAGCAGCTTCGTATGCGCAGTGGCCTTCAGCACGCCGAAACCCGGCAGCAGGACGAAGCCGATCATGTAGAACGACCCGGCCCCCGGCCCGATCAGCCCGTCGTAAAGCCCGACCAGCGGCACGATGGTCGCGCCGAACAGGGCGGGCGTCATCCGCCGAACCCGGTCGGCATCGCTCAACCCCGGCTTCAGGGCGAAGAACAGCGCGATCCCGATCAGAACCACCGGCAGGCCCATGCGGAAGACCCCGGTCGGCACATGCTGCGCCAGAACCGCCCCCGCCGCCCCGGCGAGGAAGGCCACCAGCGCGGATCCGATCTGGCGGCGCGGATCGACCTGGCCCGCGCGCGCATAGGCCACCGCCGCCGTCGCCGCGCCGAAACTGCCCTGGACCTTGTTGGTCGCCACCGCCTCGATCGGCGAGGCGCCGGCCAGCAGCAGCGCCGGAATGGTGATCAGCCCGCCGCCGCCGGCGATGGCGTCGATCAGCCCGGCGAAGAAGGCCGCGAAAACCAGAGCGGCGACCAGATGCAGCGAAACCTCGAACATCACAGGTCGAACCGCCGATGCACGCGACGCGCGACGGCAGGCCTTGCGCGTGCCGTCATTCTCCGCCCGAAACCTCGCGCTGCCGGGCATCTATCTCGCGGCGCAATTCCTTGCGCAGCTCGGCGGCCCTGTGGCGTTTCTTTTCCATCTCGGTCTGCGGCACATAGGCCGGCACCTGCACCGGGCGGCTGTCGTCGTCCACCGCCACCATGGTGAAGTAGCAGGAGTTGGTGTGCCGCCGCACGCCGGTGCGGATGTTCTCGGCCTCGACCCGGATCCCGACCTCCATCGAGGTGCGGCCCGCATGGTTGATCGCGGCGCGGAAGGTCACCAGCTCGCCCACATGGATCGGCTCCTTGAACATCACCTGATCGACCGACAGCGTGACGGCATATTGCTTGGAAAACCGCGAGGCACAGGAAAAAGCCACCCGGTCCAGCAGGTTGAGCAGCGCGCCGCCATGCACCTTGCCGCTGAAATTCGCCATGTCGGGGGTCATCAGCACGGTCATTTCCAGGGTGCGGCCTTCGGGCATCGGATGCGGGCTCCTGTCAGGGCTGGCGGGGAAGGGCTCAGTTCACGAAGTCTTCGGCGGCATAGCCCTGAATGTAAAGCAGCGCCGTCAGATCACCGTGATTGATGCGGATGTCGCATTGCGCCGCGACCGCAGGCTTGGCGTGCAGCGCCACGCCCGCGCCGGCGCGGCCCAGCATCCCCAGATCGTTCGCTCCGTCGCCGACGGCCATGGCCTCGGCCTCGGCGATGCCGAGGCGGCGGCTGATCTCCGCCAGCGCCGCGACCTTGGCTTCGCGACCCAGGATCGGCTCGGCGACCGTCCCGGTCAGATGGCCGTCCGCCACGCCCAGCACATTCGCCCGGTTTTCATCGAAGCCAAGCGCCGCCGCCACCCGCGCGGTAAAGGCGGTGAATCCGCCCGAAACCAGCGCCGCCCGCGCGCCGTTCGCCTTCATCGTCGCGATCAGCGCCTTGCCGCCGGGGGTAAAGGTGATGCGGTCGGCGAAGACCCGACCGATCACCGCCTCGGGCAGACCTTTCAGCAGCCCGACCCGTTCGCGCAGGGCGCTTTCGAAATCCAGCTCGCCATTCATCGCCCGCGCGGTGATGCCCGCCACATACGCGCCGACCCCGGCCTCGTCGGCCAGCTCGTCGATACATTCCTGGCGGATCATGGTGGAATCCATATCCGCCAGCAGCAGCTTCTTCTTCCGCCCGGCCGAGGGTTGCACGACCAGATCGACCGATCGCGCCTGCATCGCTGCCCATTCCGCCCAAAGGTCGGCGGGCGGGGTGGCCAGGGCGAACTCCGCCGCCACCCCGGGGTTCAGCCAGCGGACAGCCCCTCCCTGCCAGCGGGCGCGCAGACCCTCGACCGTCGCGCGGTCGAGGACCGGAGTTTCCGGGTCGGTCAGCAGGGTGGCGGTGAACATCGCGGGCCTCCGTTCGCGGGTCCGGGTGGCGGACCTTTGGCTTTGCGGCGCGGCATAGCCCGTTTGCGTGCCCGGTTCCAGAGTGGCCGGTGCGGATTGCAAGCTGCCCGCGCCGGTGCCACCCTGCGCGGCAAACCGGGACAGGAGAGCCGCGATGACCCCCGAAGACTATGCCGCCCACGACGCCATGGGCCTCGCCGCCCTGATCGCCGGGGCCGAGGTTTCGGCGGGCGAGGTGGCCGGGGCGGCAGCCAGTGCCATCGCGCGGGTCAACCCGGCGGTGAATGCGGTGGTCGAGGTCTACGCCGACCGCCTTTCCGGGCCGGAGTCGCTGCCCGCCGGGCCGCTGGCCGGCGTGCCCTTCCTGATCAAGGATGTGGGCATCGGGCATGAGGCGGGCCGGCTCGTCGAGAACGGCAGCCGGTTGTGTCGGGGCATCCGCGCCGGTGCCGACAGCAATATCGCGCTGATGCTGCGGGCGGCGGGGATCAACATCATGGGCCGGTCGAACGCGCCGGAGTTCTCCATCGCGGGCACGACCGAGAACGCGCTTTACGGCAATACCTCCACCCCCTGGCGGCAGGGATTTTCCGCCGGCGGGTCCTCGGGCGGGGCGGCGGCGGCGGTCGCCTCGGGCATGGTGCCGATCGCGCATGGGTCGGACATCGGCGGCTCGATCCGCATCCCGGCGGCCTGGTGCGGAACGGTGGGGCTGAAGCCCTCGCGGGGGCGGGTGTCTTTCGGTCCTGGCCTGGACGAGGGCGGATGGGGCCTCGCCATGAACCTGGCGCAGACCCGGACGATCCGCGATACGGCGGCGATCCTCGACGCGCTGTCGGTGCCGCAGGCGGGCGATCCCTTCGTGATCCCGCGCCCGGAGCGCGGATACCTGGCGGGCCTTGCGGCCGCGCCGTGCCGCTACCGCATCGGCTGGTCCGCCGCGCCGCAGATGGACGCCCCCGTCGACCCGGAGGTTGCGGCGGCCGTCCGGGCCACCGCCCAGACCCTGGCCGACATGGGCCACGAGGTCGAAGAGGCCGCCCCCGATTTCGACCACGAGGCCGCCTGCCTGACGATGCTCGACCTGTGGTTCTTCGGCTTCGACCGCCGGCTGCGGGCCTGTGCCGAACAGACCGGCCGCGCGGTCGGCCACGACACGCTGGAACCCGTGACGCTGAGGATCGCCGAATACGGGGCAGGGGTGACGCCCGACGCCTTCATGGCGGCGCTGGCGTTCATGAACGGACAGCGGCGGCGGATCGGCCGGTTCTTCGCCCGCTACGACATCTGGCTGTCGCCCACCTGCGCGAGCCTGCCGGTCCCGCATGGCGAGATCGCACAAAGCCGGACCGACCTGTCGGTGCAGGACTGGCTGGTGGCCGCAGACCGCGCGGTGCAGTTCTGCTTTCCCTACAACATCGCCGGCCTGCCCGCGATCTCGCTGCCGCTTGCAATGTCCGCGACCGGCCTGCCGATCGGCGTGCAGATGGGCGCGGGTCCGGCGCGCGAAGATGTCCTGATCGACGTCGCGCGGCAGTTGGAGCAGGCCATGCCCTGGGTCTCCCGCCGCCCGCCGCTGCATGTCGCGAACCTGGCCTGACGCCGCACCCCTCTTGTTGCCGGTTTCGCCCCGCACCCCGGCCCGAACGAAATTTCCCGCATCCCGCGTCGGAATCGGATTGCAAAGCGTCGCCGGGGCGCGTATTTGCGGCGGCGGGACACGCCTCCCCAACGAGGCGCGATTATCTGTAAGGATACAGAAAATGGCGAATACCGCTCCGGCCACGCGTCCGGCTAATCCGCGTTTTTCTTCGGGCCCCTGCGCGAAGATCCCCGGTTTCTCCCTCGACATGCTGGCAGATGCTCCGCTCGGTCGTTCGCACCGCGCGACCGTCGGCAAGGCCAAGCTGAAAGAGGCGATCGACCTTACCCGTGAAATTCTGGGCGTCCCGAGCGATTACCGCATCGGCATCG
>JAATGA010000297.1 GCA_015654855.1 Rhodobacterales bacterium | reverse complement strand
CGTCGTGCCGCTGTTGCTGTCGGGCGATCCCGAACTGGTCCGCTCGCTGCAACAGGGGAATTTCTCGTCCACCTCGCAACGGCTGATCGAGGTGCAGCAGGAAATCGGCGTGGCCTCGATCCTGCTGCTGTACCGCGACGGGCGGGTGGTGGCGGCGACCAACCGCAATCTTCTGGGCACGAATCACCGCCCGCAGGCCTATTTCGTCGAGGCGCAGCGGGCGAAGGACACGGTGTTCTCCGCCGTCCGGCGCGAGGGAGGCGGCTTCGATTTCACCTATTCCCGCACCATCCTGATCGAAGGCAAGATCCTCGGCGTGATCGTGGTGGCGGTCGATCTGATGAAATACGAACGGGCCTGGGCGGGGTTGCAGGACGCGGTTCTCGTCACCGACAGCGCCGGCACGGTGCTGCTCGCGACCGAGCCGCGCTGGCGCGGCCTGGCGCTGGACGAGGCCCTGGCCGCGCGCACCCCGCCCTCGGCCCTGGAACGCGCGCTTCAGGCGACGACCGACTGGGCGCAAAGTCCGCCTGACACCTATGTCTCGGGCCAGGCGGTGATGCGGACCGAGGCGAAGATCCCCTTCCGGGGCTGGCGGATGGTGTCCTTCGCCGCCTATGACACGGTGCGCGAACGGGTGAACGGCGTCATTGCGCTGGAGATCATGGGTTTCGCCATCCTGATGGCGCTGACCTTCTATCTGCTGTCGCGCCGGGCCTGGTCGCAAAGCGCCAGCTTCCAGCGGGAATCGGCGGAACTACGGCTGTTGAACGCCCGCCTGCAACGCGAGATCGCGGAACGCGAGAAGGTGCAGAAGAACCTTGAGGTCGCCGAACTGACCCTGGCGCAGTCGTCGAAACTGGCGGCGCTTGGCGAGATGTCGGCGGCGGTCAGCCATGAGCTGAACCAGCCGCTCGCCGCGATGAAGACCTATCTGGCCGGCGCGCGCCTGCTATTGCAACGAAAGCGTCCCGAAGAGGCTTTGTCCTCGTTCCAGCGGATCGACGATCTGATCGAGCGGATGGGGGCGATCACCCGGCAGCTCAAATCCTATGCCCGCAAGGGAGGGGAGGCGTTCGAGCCGGTGGATATGCGCCACTGCGTCTCGGCCGCGCTGGCGATGATGGAACCGCAACTGAAGCTGCGGGTTGTGAAGATAACCCGGGCGCTGCCGCGCCAGCCGGTGATGGTGATGGCCGACCGGCTGCGGCTGGAGCAGGTGATCATCAACCTGCTGCGCAATGCGCTCGATGCTACGAAAGACAGCGCCAGCCCGCAGATCGACCTGATCCTGTCGGCGGGCGAGACGGCGACCCTGACCGTGCGCGACAACGGCCACGGGATCGAAGATCTCGATAACCTGTTCGAGCCCTTCTACACGACGAAGAAGCCGGGCGAGGGGGTGGGGCTTGGCCTTGCCATATCCTCCGGCATCGTCACCGATCTGGGCGGTCGGCTGATCGCACGGAACGGTGAAGGGGGCGGGGCGGTTTTCGAGGTGCAGTTGCCTATATTGGGCAAGGAAATGGAAGCAGCGTAAGAGGTCCGAATGGCGCGTGCCATGAAAGTTGCCATCGTCGACGACGAAGCCGACATGCGGCAGTCGATCAGCCAGTGGCTGGCCCTGTCGGGGTTCGACACCGAAAGCTATGCCTCGGCCGAAGAGGCGCTGAAGAGCATCGGCGCCGATTTCCAGGGCGTCGTGGTCAGCGACATCCGAATGCCCGGCATGGATGGCATGGCCTTTCTGAAACGGCTGATGAGCATGGATTCCGGGCTTCCCGTCATCATGATCACCGGCCATGGCGACGTGCCCATGGCGGTCGAGGCGATGCGGGTCGGGGCCTATGACTTTCTGGAAAAGCCCTTCAACCCCGACCGGATGACCGAACTTGCCAAAAAGGCGACCCAGGTCCGGCGCATGACGCTGGACAATCGCGCGCTGCGGCGCGAGCTGTCCGACGGCTCGATCCTGATGAAAAAGCTGATCGGCGGCAGCCCGGTGATGGAGCGGCTGCGCGAGGACATTCTCGACCTCGGCCAGGCGGACAGCCATGTGTTGATCGACGGCGAGACGGGGACGGGCAAGACGCTGGTCGCCCATGCGCTGCACGCAGTCGGCCCGCGGGCGGGGCGGAAGTTCCTGACCATCTCCTGTGCCGCCTGGACCGAGGATCAGCTGACCCAACGCCTGTTCGGTCCGGCCGAGGACGGCACGATCCCCCTGGTGGAAGAGGCGCGCGGCGGCACGCTTTGCCTTGAGGATATCGAGGCGCTGAGCCAGCCGTTGCAGGCGCGTCTGCTGGCCTTCAT
>JAATGA010000467.1 GCA_015654855.1 Rhodobacterales bacterium | reverse complement strand
CGGGCGATTATGAGACGCTCACCCTTTCGGCCAAACAGGTCTGGCGGGTCAGCCCGGATGGCGAGCTGCGCGACACCTTCCGCAAGCTGCGCTATGTGTTCGAGATGTCCGAGACGCGGTTCTTCCGCATGTATTCCGAAATCGCGCCGCGCCAGACCGGATTTTTCGACACCTGCAAGGCCGCGCTGGAAGAGAAACGCTCGAAACTGCCCGATCTGCCGCTGTCGAACATCTGGCTGGCCTCGAAGTTCAGCAAGGACATCCCCGCAGGTTCTGTGGTGCATTTCGCCATCCTGAACAGCCTTCGGTCGTGGAATTTCTTCGATCTGCCCGAGGGGGTGAACTCCTCGTCGAACGTCGGCGGCTTTGGCATCGACGGCTGCATGTCGACACTGGTCGGCGCCTCGCTGGCCGACACGGACCGGCTGTTCTATCTGGTGACCGGGGATCTGGCGTTCTTCTACGACATGAACGTGCTGGGGAACCGGCACCTTGGCCCGAACGTGCGCATCCTGATGGTCAACAATGGCAAGGGGATCGAGTTCAAACTGAAAAGCCACCCCGCCTCGGCCTTCGGCAATGATGCCGATACCTTCATCGCGGCGGGCGGCCATTTCGGCGAGAAATCCCCCGATCTGGTGCGCGGCTATGCGGCGGCCCTTGGCCTTGAATACATCCCCGTCTCGGGCAAGCAGGAGGCAGGCCCCGCCTTCGTCCGGTTCCTGACGACCGAAAAGCTGGATCGCCCGGTCCTTATGGAAGTTTTCGTCGAGGCCGAGGACGACGCCACTGCGCTGAAGATGATGAAAACTGTCGATCCTAACCGCAAGACCGTGGCCCGCCGGATGGCCCGGGACATCCTGGGCCCCCAAGGGATCAAGACGGCGAAACGTCTTCTGGGCAAGTAGGCAGAGGCACCCCGTCGCTCCGCAAAAAGCGATCGCAGATCGGGCGTGGCGGGTCGGTCCCGGCAATGCCGGACAGATAGCGGCGCGCATCGAACTATAGCCCGTACGACAGCCTTGGCCGCCTGTCCCGGCCCGGGGAGTTTCCGATCACGGGACAATCCCTGCTCGCTATCCCAGATTGTTGGCGAATTATCGCCGGAACGATGCGCAAGGCAGGCAATTCCGCGCTTCCCGCTGCAACTGCAAAGGCTGCCGGCGCCGCCGCCAGACCTTCGCCGCCAGACCTTCGCCCCGCAAGAGAGATGTCCTCGCGGGGGACATGCTTCGCGAGAAGCATCTTTGTAACACATTCATTAACATACAAAATATTGCGTTTTTTTATTATATATCCCCCCTGCAGAGACCGGAAAGCCTGGCTCGATGCTTGTATATTAGTCGGATTCTCGGGACCATGCGGCATTGTCATGCAAATATCTGGACAGACGGAGATTATCCGCCATCGGACTCCCTTCGCACTTGCAGCGAATCATGGAGGACCATATTCAGAGTTGAGAAAGCATTAATTTCGGTCCCCGTGTCTAAGTCCGGCCCGAAAATGGTCAGGCTGTTCGCCAATTCGCCGTATGCTGGAGGCATTGCCATTATGAGCACCCAGGCAAAGACGACTGTTGATATTGATGTAACCGCATTTTCCCCCGCTCGCGTTGCCGCCTCGGGCAAAACCGGCATCCGTTCAGGTTTCTATTTCAACCGCGGCAAGCGGGTTTTCGACGTGCTGGTCATGGCTCTGGCTTTGCCGACCTTTCTGCCGCTGATCCTGGTTCTCTGGGCATTGGTGCGGCGCGACGGCGGCCCGGGCTTCTATTATCAGCCGCGCGTCGGGCGCGACGGGCGGATCTTCAACTGCTGGAAACTGCGCACCATGGCCGTCGACGCCGAGGAGCGGCTGCGTAAAATGTGCGAATCCGATCCCCGGATCGCCCACGAATGGCACGAGCATCAGAAGCTTGCCAACGATCCGCGCATCACCCGGATCGGCCATCTCCTGCGTAAGACCAGCCTTGATGAACTGCCGCAGCTGTGGAACATCCTGAGGGGCGAGATGAGCATCGTCGGCCCCCGCCCCTTCATGCCCGCGCAGCAGGCTCTCTATACCGAGGCCGGCGGGCGCGCCTATTTCCATATGCGGCCCGGCGTGACCGGCGCCTGGCAGGTGGACGGGCGCGGCACGACCCGTTTCGTCGACCGCGTGCGCTTTGACGAAAGCTATTATAACGCAGCCTCGCTGCCGCACGATCTGGGTCTGATCCTGCGCACGGTGACGGTCGTGCTGCGGATGACCGGGCGCTGAAACCTAACTCAAGGCGGCGCCCGCCGGCCCCGGCCGGCGGGATCAGGCGGGGCCGCACCCCTCCGCAGCCCCGGCTCCGGCCAGATCCGCAAGATAGGGCACCAGAACCGGCAGGATCATTCCGGCGGTCACATCCGGGTCGGGATGCACGCCGTCGCCCGTTCCCTCCGCCGGATTCTGCCGCGCCAGCCAGCGCGGATAAAGGTCGACCAGCCCGGTATCCAGTTCCGCGGCCAGGGCGCGGTAACCGGCGTACCAGGCGCCAAGACGAGGGCGCAGCGCCCCGCGCAGGCCGCGCGCCGGGTTCATGGTCATCAACACGATCCGCACCCCCGGCCGCGCCGCGCGCAGATCCGCCACCAACCGACGATGCGTCTGTGTGCTGGCGGAAAGCGAGGTCATCCGGCGCAGATCGGCATCGTTGATCGCGAATTCCATCAGCACGATATCGGGGGCCAGTGCCGCCACGGCCGCCACCTGGCCCAGACCCCACTCCGAACCCATGCCCCCCTTCGCCACGGTTCCGACCTCGACGAGCCGGCCAAGACATTCCGCAAGATCCGCGCCCAGCCGGTCGGGCCAGTCGTACCAAGCGGTCAGGCTGGTTCCCAGGACCACGATCCGCAGCGGCTCCCCCGCCGCCGGGGCCCGGACGGGCGGCAAACCCCTGTCCTGCGGCAGAAGATCGGGCGCTGGCCGCAGGATGAAAGCGGCGCAGATCGCGGCAGCCGCGGCGAGCGATGCGAGAACCGCCCCGCGCCCGCGCCTCACGCCAAGCCTTTTTCCGCAAGCGCGCTTTCGGTGGCATCGGCCGTGCGGAAACGGCCGTATTCAACCACATCGATATCCGAGCGGATGATCCGTGCCGGATTCCCTGCCACCAGCGACCGCGGCGGCACCGATTTCGTCACCACCGAACCCGCGCCGATCACGCAATTGTCGCCGATCTCCACCCCCGGCAGGATCAGGCTGCGCCCGCCGATGAAGCAGTTCTCGCCGATCCGGGTGTGCAGATAAAGACCCCGGGTGCGGTCATGGGTCAGGATCCGCGACTCGAAGGCGATCCAGGAGTTCTTGCCCACATGCACGCCGATCGGAAAGGTGCGATCGAACTTCGCCGAAAGCGAAAAGACCGCCGTGGGGTGAATATCCATCCCCCATACCTTAGTGTAATACAACCGCCAGAACGCCACGAGCGCGATGCGCAACCCATCCAGCTTGTGCAATATGCGCTTGCGAGCCTTTTTATGTGCCGGGGCCGCCTCGGTCATCTTTGTTCCTCCCGCCGGGCGGCGGGGTTGTTCCCGCCCCGATCCCGCCACGGACATCGCCGTGAATCCTGTCCGTATTTGTCCCGACAAATACAGGTCGTCGCCGCCCGGATCCCGGGAAGATCCAGCTCATGCGGCAAGGAAGGACAAACGTCCCGCCTTTTTCAGCAATGTCGGCCGGATCTGGCAACAGATTTCCGCTTCCGCCCCCAAATCATCGGCAATCGCCGTCAATATCCCGCCAGCCAGTCGCGCCGCGCGCGCCAGATGTCGGACCAGTTCCGCGCCCTGGCCTTCAGCCCGGGATTCGGCGCCAGGGCCAGAGGCCGCGTCACCAGCCAGCGCAGCCCGAATCCCAGCCACATCACCGCGATGCCATACGACACCCAGGACCCCGCCCAGTGGTCGCGGATCAGCGTGCTGCGCGCCTTCAGCACCTGGATGACCTTGTTACTGGCCCGCCCGGCGGAGGCGCCGACGATATGCATGATCTGGGATTCGGGGTCGATCATCGGGCGCCAGCCCCTGGCGGCGGCGCGCAGACAGAGGTCGGCCTCCTCGCCATACATGTAGTATTTCAGGTCGAACCCGCCGAGTTCGTTCCAAAGATCGCGCCGGATCCGCAGGAAGCAGCCGACCACGATGTCGACCTCGCGCACCGTGTCGCGGGCCCATGCGCCATAGGCCTCGGGGTTGAAGAGTTCCGATTTCGGAAAGGCGGCGCTGAGGCCCAGAGACCGGCAGGTTACGCTCCACGGCGTCATCCTGCCCCAGCAGGAGGCGATGTTGAGCGTGCCGTCGGGAAAGACCGTCCGCCCGCCCCAGATCCCGGCCTCCGGGTGGGCGCGGGCGAAATCCATCAGCCGGTCCACCGCGCCGTCACGCACCTCGGTATCGGGGTTCAGCAGCAGCAGCCAGGGCGTCGTGGCCTGTCCGGCCACCACATTGTTGGCGCGGGCAAAGCCGAGATTGTCCTTCGAGGCCACCAGGTCCACCTGCGGAAAGGCCGCCGCCACCGCCTGGACCGAACCGTCCGGGGAGTTGTTGTCCCAGACCACACAGCGAAAATCCGTGCGGGTCGTCTGTTCGTAAAGCGTGCGCAAGGCCGCCAGCGTCAGCGCCGCGGTGTTGTAGCTGACGACGATGACCGTCAGCTCGGGCTGCGCGCGCGGCATCGCATCGCCTTCCGCGGCGCGGTCGGACAAAGTCAGATCTTTCTGCCCGTCCGGCATTGGCGGCCCATCCCTTCGTAAACCATCGGTTGCAATATAGACCCGGATTTCCGCACACGCCAAGCATAGCACGGTCTTTTGGCGTTTCGTGGCGCCAGGGCACGCTGCGGCGCGGCGAATTCTACCCCTGCGGCGCAGGGTTTGCGATGGGTCGCACATAATATCGGCAAAATCGCATCAGATTTGGCGATAATCCTCCTATTACCTGAATCTCACGCCTGTGCTGCGGCGCGGCGCCATGGACAAGTCGTCCACCCTCCTTCACATTGACGGGGCGTATCCGGTGCGCTTTCCGGTTCCCCATGTCGTCGCAATCCCGGGCTGCGGCGCGTCATGACAGAAAAGATTTGCAATCCACGACTAAGGAGAGGGCGCATTCCTCTCGCGCACGGCAAGACCATCGAGGCAAAACCATGAACAGCACCGCCCTGAAGTCCGCCCTGACCACGGTTCCGGCAGCCGGCGCGATCCCGGGGGCAGTCGGCAAAGGCGGTGTGACGATGGCCGGCCCCGCCCACCGCCGCGTGCTGATCGTGGTCGAAAACCTGCCCGTGCCGCTGGACCGCCGGGTCTGGCTGGAGGCTACGACACTGGTCGCCCATGGCTACGCCGTTTCCGTCATTTGCCCCACGGGGCGCGGTTGGGACAAGTATTACGAGGTGATCGACGGCGTCCATATCTACCGCTACCCCGAACCGGCCGAGGCGCATTCGGGCGCGGCCGCTTATGCCCGCGAATATGGCGCGGCTTTATGGCATATGTTCCGCCTGGCGCGGAAAGTCCGGCGCGAGCGCGGCTTCGACGTGATCCACGGCTGCAACCCGCCCGACCTAGTTTTCCTGCTGGCGCTGCGCTACCGGCTGTCAGGGGTGCACTATCTGTTCGACCATCACGATGTTTGCCCTGAACTGTTCGAGGCCAAATTCGGCAAGAAGGGCCTGCTCTACAAGGTCATGCTGCTGTGGGAGCGGATGACCTTCATGACCGCCTCCGTTTCAATGGCGACGAACGAAAGCTTCCGGCGCATTGCCATGACACGCGGCAAGATGAAGCCCGAGGATGTCTTCGTCGTGCGATCCGCCCCACGGATCGAGAAGTTCGAGATCCGCCCCCCGCAACCCGCCTTCAAGAAGGGCAAGTCGATCCTGATGGGCTATGTCGGCGTGATCGGCCAGCAGGAGGGTATGGATCTTCTGGTCGATGCCGCCGACCACCTGATCCGCACCCTGGGCTATTCGGACGTGCATTTCGCCATCGTCGGCTTCGGCCCGCATCTGGAAGAGGTGAAGAAGGATGTCGCGGCCCATGGGCTGGACGATTATTTCACCTTCACCGGCCCGATGTATGGCGAGGATCTGCTGGCGGTGCTGAACACCTGCGACATCGGCGTGGCGCCCGATCCGAAAAACGCGATGAACGACATCTCGACCATGAACAAGGTCATGGAGTACATGACCCTAGAAAAACCCTCGGTGCAGTTCGAGCTGACCGAGGGCAAGGCCAGCGCCGGCGAGGCCTCGCTTTACGCCGCCGCCAACGATCCGAAGGATTTCGCGGCGAAGATCGCGGCGCTGATCGACGACCCCGAGGCGCGGGCGCGGATGGGCAGGATCGGCCGGGCACGGGTGCTGGAGCGTCTGTCCTGGGATCATTCGGTGCCGCATCTGCTGGCGGCCTACGAACGCATCTTCTCGCACATCCCGGCGCGGAGCGAGGCAGAAGCAAAGGTCCCGGCGGCTCTGTGACCGACCGGGAGGGGACCGGCTCTCAGCGCCCCGAGCGCGGCAGGTTTTGCTGGATCAACATGGCCATGACCGGCAACGGCCACAACATGCAGGCCAGATAGGCGAGGGAATCGAGCAAGCCCGGCTCGACGCGCGCCTGCTCTCTGCGGGTCATGCAGACGGCGAAGATCGCAAATGCGAGGTATATTCCAAGCACCGCTTCCAGGAGTTCCATGGCAGTTTCCCGTTTCTCAAAGGGTCCTGTGCGGACGCGAATTTGCTAAGGCAGGACGAACAGGTCAACAAATCGCAACACCAGGCACATTTCCCCCGGACCGCCTGCTCCGGCCATCGCCAAAGTCGTATCGTAAGAGACATTGCAGCCGCAGCAATGTCCAGCCCCGACCGGGCTGACAGAGCCAGACAAGGGCCGCAAACGGACTTTTCCGCTCAACTTATGAGCGAAATCCGCGCGATTCCGCCGACAAGGCGAAAATATCCGCACCAAAGACGGTTGGAAAGGCCTATGGAATTTCTGCACCCGCGAAGAGTGACCATACTCGGGAATTGCGCGGCGGCGGGACAGCCGTTAACCCTGAGGCGGGGCTCGTCGGAGAATGACATGAAGATTACGCCTTACCTCCTTCCCGGACTTTTCCTGATCGAGCCGAGCCGTTTCGGCGACGACCGGGGTTTCTTTGCCGAAACCTGGTCGCGGCGAGTGCTGGCGGATGCGGGCATCGACATCGACTTCGTGCAGGACAACCATTCGCTGTCGCGCCGGGTCGGCACGGTGCGCGGCCTGCATTTCCAGGCGCCGCCCCATGCCCAGGCGAAACTGGTGCGTTGCGGGCAAGGGCGGCTGTTCGACGTGGCGGTCGATCTGCGCCGCGGCAGCCCTACCTTCGGCAAATGGGCCGGGGCCGAGCTTTCGACGGAAAACGGGCTGCAATTGCTGATCCCGGCCGGTTTCGGTCACGGCTTCGTCACCCGCGAAGCCGATACCGAGATCGTCTACAAATGTTCGGACTACTACGCCCCGGATTGCGACGGCGGCATCCGCTGGAACGATCCGGCCGTGGGCGTGGACTGGGGCATCGAGGATGCCGCCGGCATCTCGGCCAAGGATGCGGCAGCACCCTTGCTGGCCGATTTCGACACGCCCTTCGTCTGGGAGGCAAAATGAAGATCCTCGTCACCGGCGGCGCCGGCTTCATCGGATCGGCCGTGGTGCGGCTCGCCGTCGCGCGCGGGCATGAGGTAGTCAACCTCGACGCGCTGACCTATGCCGCCTGCCTCGACAATGTGGCCGATGCCGCGCAATCGAACCTCTACCGCTTCGAGAAGGCCGATATCCGCGACCGCGCGGACCTCGACCGGATCTTTGCCACGCATAAGCCCGATGCGGTGATGCACCTGGCGGCGGAATCCCATGTCGACCGTTCGATCGACGGGCCGGGCGATTTCATCGAAACCAATATCACCGGAACCTACAATATGCTGGAGGCTGCGCGCAGCTATTGGGTGGCGCAGGGCAAGCCGGAAGCCTTCCGCTTCCACCACATCTCCACCGATGAGGTGTTCGGCTCGCTGCCCGCCGATCCAAAGGTGAAATTCACCGAAGACACGCCTTACGATCCGCGCAGCCCCTATTCCTCGTCCAAGGCGGCCTCGGACCATCTGGTGCGCGCATGGCATGAAACCTATGGCCTGCCGGTGGTGCTGACCAATTGCTCCAACAATTACGGCCCCTATCACTTCCCGGAAAAGCTGATCCCCGTCGTCATCCTGAACGCCCTGGCCGGTAAACCACTGCCGATCTATGGCAAGGGCGAGAACATCCGCGACTGGCTGTTCGTCGAGGATCACGCCGACGCACTGCTGCTGGTCGTCGAAAATGGTGCAGTGGGGCGCAGCTACAACATCGGCGGCGAAAATGAGCGGACCAACCTTGAACTGGTCAAAACCCTCTGCACCATCCTGGACGAGTTGAAACCGGTCGCGAAACCTTACGCCGACCAGATCACCTTCGTGACCGACCGTCCGGGACATGACGCGCGCTATGCCATCGACCCGACCCGCATCCGCGAGGAACTGGGCTGGAAGCCCTCCGTCACGGTCGAGGAAGGGCTGAAGCGCACCGTGCAATGGTATCTCGACAACGAGGCCTGGTGGCGCCCCTTGCAGGAGCGTCACGGCGTCGGCCAGCGTCTGGGAACGAAGGCATGAGCGGGGGCCTCCTGGTTTTCGGCCGCACGGGCCAGGTGGCCACCGAACTTGCCCGGATCGCGCCCGGAGGCACGGTGTTCCTGGGCCGCGATCAGGCCGACTTGTCCGACCCGGACGCCTGTGTCCGGGCGATCCGCGACCGACGCCCCCGCGCGGTGATCAATGCCGCCGCTTGGACCGCCGTCGACAAGGCCGAAACCGAGGAAGCGGCAGCTCATGTGATCAATGCCGACGCCCCCGGCGCCATGGCGCGGGCCTGCGCGGAGCCGGGCATTCCCTTCGTCCATATTTCGACCGATTACGTCTTCGACGGCACCGGGGATCGCCCGTGGAGTCCCGGCGACCCGACCGCCCCGCAGAACGCCTATGGCCGCACCAAGCTGGCAGGCGAGGAACAGGTCGCGGCGGCCGGCGGGACATATGCCCTCCTGCGCACGTCCTGGGTGTTTTCGGCGCATGGCGCGAATTTCGTGAAGACCATGCTGCGGCTCGGGGCGACCCGCGACCATCTGACCGTCGTCGCCGATCAGACCGGCGGGCCAACGCCCGCCGCCGGCATCGCCGCCACCTGCCTAGCCATGGCCGAAGGATTGGCGCGCGACCCGGCGAAATCCGGCATTTACCATCTGTCCGGCGCGCCGGATGTGTCCTGGGCCGGTTTCGCGCGCGAAACATTTGCCTTGGCCGGCATGGCGGTCACGGTCGGGGACATCCCGACCTCCGCCTTCCCCACGCCGGCGAAACGTCCCGCCAATTCGCGGATGGACTGCTCAAGCCTCGCCACCTTCGGCCTGATCCGGCCCGACTGGCGGATGGGCCTGGCATCCGTCCTTCAGGAACTCGGAGCATTGAAATGACGGCCAGCACCCCGAAAGCCCGCAAGGGCATCATCTTGGCCGGCGGATCGGGCACGCGGCTTTATCCGATCACGCTTGGCGTGTCGAAACAGCTGATGCCGATCTATGATAAGCCGATGATCTATTACCCGCTGTCGGTGCTGATGCTGACCGGCATCCGCGAGATCGCCATCATCACCACGCCCGAGGATCAGGCGCAGTTTCGGCGCCTGCTGGGCGATGGCAGCCAGTGGGGCATAAGACTGGAATGGATCGTCCAGCCCTCGCCCGATGGTCTGGCTCAGGCCTATCTGCTGGCGGCGGATTTTCTGGATGGCGCGCCTTCGGCCATGGTGCTGGGCGACAACATCTTCTACGGCCACGGCCTGCCGGAGGTCCTGGCCGGAGCCGATGCGCGGCCCACGGGCGGCACGGTCTTCGGCTATCACGTCGTCGACCCTGAACGCTATGGCGTCGTGGCCTTCGACGACAAGGGCCGCGCGACCCGGATCATCGAAAAACCGGAAAACCCGCCGTCGAACTATGCGGTGACCGGGCTTTACTTCCTGGACGGCACGGCGACGGAACGGGCGCGGGCGGTCAAGCCCTCGCCCCGGGGCGAGCTGGAAATCGTCGATCTGCTGGAAAGCTATCTGACCGAGGGCGTGCTTTCGGTCGAGACCATGGGGCGCGGCTTCGCCTGGCTCGACACCGGCACCCATGGCTCGCTGCTGGATGCGGGCAATTTCGTGCGCACCCTGTCGGCGCGCCAGGGGATGCAGTCGGGCTGCCCCGAGGAGATCGCCTTCCGCGCCGGCTGGATCGACGCGGATGCCCTGGCCGTCCATGCGAAGCGCTTCGGCAAAAGCGATTACGGCAAGTATCTCGCCCGGCTGCTCGGCTGAGGGGGCCGGAAACCCGCCGGTAAGAAAGATGCGTCAGGCTGGAACCGGGCCGCAGAGGGCGGCCGGCATCCCGGCGGCAGTCCATGTCCTTTCTCATCACCGGCGGCAGCGGTTTCATCGGCACGGCGCTGGCCCGCGCCCTCGACGCGGAGGGTGCGGCGTTCCGCATCCTCGACCGCCGGCCGAGCGCGGATTTCCCCTCTCGCGCGCGGATCCTCGACATCTGCGATGCCGACCGGCTGGCACAGGCCCCGTCGGGCGGGACGATCTTCCACCTCGCCGCCGAGCATCGCGACGACGTGCGCCCGGTCGGGCTTTACAAAAAGGTCAATGTCGAGGGGACGCGCAACCTCTGCCACGCCGCCGGCCTGCGCGGGGTTGAACGGATCAACTTCACCAGTTCCGTCGCGGTCTACGGCTTCGCGCCGCCCGGCACCGGCGAGGACGGGGCCATCGCCCCCTTCAACGCATACGCCGGGTGAAATACGCCGCCGAAGGCGTGCTGCGCGCCTGACAGGCCGAGGATCCCGGCCGCCGGCGCTGGTCATCGTCCGGCCCACGGTGGTCTTCGGCCCCGGCAATCGCGGCAATGTCCACAACCTGTTCGCGCAGATCGCCTCGGGACGGTTCCTGATGGTGGGACCCGGACGGAATCGCAAGTCGATGGTCCATGTCGAAAACCTCGCGGCCTTCCTGCGCCATATGGCCGGGGCACCGCCGGGGGTGCATCTTTACAACTATGCCGATGCGCCGGACCAGGACATGAACACGCTTGTCGCCCTGGTGCGCGGGGCGATCCGCGGCAGGTCCGGCACGGGGCCTCGGCTGCCTTTATGGGCGGGCCTGGCGCTCGGCCATCTGGCCGACGGCCTGGCGCGCATCACCGGGCGCAAGCTGCCGGTCAGCGCGATCCGGGTGCGGAAATTCGTCTCCGACACGGCCTTTTCCTCGGCTGCGCAGGATGTGCCGGGCTTTGCCCCGCCGGTGCCGCTGACCGAAGGCATCCGCCGCACGCTGGAGGCGGAATTCCCGCGCTCCGTTCCGGCCCGCACGACGCTCGGCCCGGCCCCGGCGGGCGCCGGTCAGGGGATGTAAAGGATCTTCACCCGGCCCACCCCGTCCGAGACATGCTGGACGGTCTGAAGAACGCGGCCCTCGCGGATCCAGTAAGAATTGGCGAAGGCGCGGCCCTTGCCCTGCGGCCGGCAAACCTCGTTCAGGCGGGTGGCGGTCAGCGCCGGACCCCGGGGTACCGGCACGTTGTCGGTGCCGTCGGGTGTCAGCGTGCAGGTAAAGCGGCGCAGTTCCGTCCGGCGATCGCCGTCCAGACGGGTCTCGACCCGGGTCACCTGCCCGCCCTGCCCGGCCAGTGCCAGAGCCAGCACCCCGCCCGGATCGGCGGTCATCAGATCGTCGCCGCCAAGCCCCCGCGTGCCGACCAGAAGCCCGCCCCGGGTGTAAAGCTGCACATTGTCGATGCTGCGCCAGCGGGTCACGCCCGCGCGCTCGCCCGCGCGCACCATCAGCACCCCGTCGCCGCGGTCGAGCATCGAGACCGCAATGCTCGGCGCGCCGGAGCGGATCAGCCGTTCCGCCCCCGCCTGATCGACGCCGAGCGGATCGGGCAATATCGCCTTTTCGGCCGCGGCTTTCGGGCCGCTGACCACCTTGCCCGCCGCCCCGCAGCCCGCCAGCGCCAGCAGCGCGAGGATCAGCGCCGCCCGGCCGTAAGAACGCCCCCCCGTCATCGCCAGAAGCTCCCCCATTGATCGGTCAGCTCCGGTTCGCGCTCGCTCCGGGTCAGGTCGTAAAGCCGGTTGCGCACCGACAGCCGCGCGCCGCCGTCGCGCTGGATCGGCCGCAGGGTCAGCCCGCCGGATTCCTGGCTCGGCTGGCCGGTCAGCCAGGTCAGCGGGATACGGAAGGTGACGCCCTTGTCGAAGGACCCCTCGCCGAAATCCTCGAAGCTGACATCGGTCAGGGTGAAGAAGGCGCCGACCTCGAACCCGTTGCCGAAGCGCCGCGTCAGGGTGAAGGTCGATCCCCAGTCGCCGGCCAGATAGCGGCCGATATCGACCTGGGCGTTATAGCCGCCACCGATGTCGTAATAGCCCGAGACATGGCCCGTCACGACATCGTAGTCGAGAAAGCCGAATTCGCCCTCGTAGTCGCGCTGTTTGACGTAGTTGAGTTCGGCCCCGACCGCATAGCGGCGGTCGGCCGGCGCCCAGAGAACCTCGCCCGAGACGCCGCCATACATCCGCTCCAGCAGGCCGAAGCTGACACGGCTGTAAAGGTCCGTGCCCGGCCGGGCGAACCATTCCGCCGTCACATAGGGAATATAGAGGTCGCTGCTTTCCCGGTCGTAGAGCGGGCCGTCCGAGCGCACATGCGGCAGGCCCGAATTCGAATCCCGGGAGGATGCGTCGGTATTGCCGACGACCTTGCCCCGCACCGCGCCCGAGAGATAAAGGCCCCGCACCGGAGACCATTCCGCCCGCGCCTCGGCCCCCGCGTCGAGCCGCAGCGGCGCGTCGGGGTCGAAGAAGGCCGGCGTCACATAGGGCCGCAACTTGACATCGAAGCTGCGGTCGGGGTTCAGCCGCGGATCGGGCAGGCCGGCGGCATCCCGGACCACCGCCCGTTCGCGCGACAGCCGCGCGCCATCGGTCGCATATTCCAGCGCTTCGAGATCGGCGCGGGTCAGGGTGACGCTGGTGACGGGCACGCCCTTCACATGGCTGACGATGCGGAAAGAGCGCACCTGCGCCGGCAGATGCGCGCTCAGCACCCGGGCGGTGCGGCCATAGGCCTCGGCCGCCGCCGGCCAGCGTTCGTTGCTCACCGAGACGGTGGCCGCCGCCCCCTCGACCCGGATGCCGTCGAGCCGGATCCCCTGATCCTTCAGGCCTGCGCGCAGGGCCGCGACACGGGCCTCGTCCGGCACCGGCCCCCAGCTCGCCGCGGCGGCCGCCCCGCCAGGCGCCACCGGCGGCGGCCCCGCCTCGGCCCCCGAGGGGGCGACGGGTTCGCGCGGATCGAGAATGAAGCTGTAGCTCAAAGCCGCAGCCGAGCCGTTCAGCAGCGCCAATCCCAGGGTCCCCGCCTCGCCGAAGCGATATTGCGCGCCGATGTTGATCGGGGTCTTGTGGTCGAAACCCATCCGGCTGCTCTCGAGATCCATCCCGTCGGAGGAATATTCGACCGACAGGCGCAGCCGCTCGGTCGCCTGCCAGTCGAGGCCGAAGAACAGCGCCGCATCACCCCGAAAGAAGTGGTCGACGTTCAGGTCCCCGCCTGGTGACCCGTCCCGACCAAGGCGGGTCTTGAAGCGATCTGAAAAGACGCCAAGTGGGTTGGAGAACTCGCCATAGCTTCCCAGTCGTCCCCAGCCGATTCCGACAGAGGCGGTGACGCTGGGGCTGAACCGCTTGGAGGCGACCAGATATTCGCCCTCGAACAGTCCCGTTCCACCGAAATCCTGCAGGCCGATCGCCAGCGCCGGACGCCACCCTTGCGGATCCTCTGTCAGCAGCTGATAGCGCAAGTCGAAACTGCGGTCATAACGGGAGCCTTCGGTCGCACTGTAATCCTTGAACCAGGAATACCGGAACGTCCCGGTCAGCCGCGGCGTGATCTGAAAGGCAATGGTGCCGCGGCGCACGTCGCCGCCATGGTCGTTGATCGAAAAGGCCAGCGCCCCGTCGGGCAGGGCATAAGCTGATGGCATCTCGACATAGCCGGGCAGGCCGTAATGCGACAGACCGGTGCTTTCCTGGGCATGGGCAGGAAGCGTGGTGGTGGCGATGCCGCCAAGCAAGCTCGCGATGGCCCCGCGACGACCGGAAAGCGAAAAGACACGCGGCAAAACCATAACAAAATCCCCGCCATTTCCTTGTGAGTAGCCTCTGCCGCGCAGCCAGTAAAGCAGCCAGGCGCGGCTTGCTCGGGCCTATGGCGGGATTATGCGGATTCCGCCTCGTCAGAGACGCGGCTTCCCCCGCAGCGGCCCGAAACAGCGGGAATCCCGCCCTTGACCAGAAACCGCATTGGCATCGTTTGGTTCTTCCCCTATCCAAGCAAGGCTGCCATCGGTCCCGGGGATGGAGCGCAGGCCTGCCAGCCCGCGATCACCTCTGCTCGGGGACCCAAGCTTGGGTGTTTTTAATGCGCTATTGGACGGGTCTTCTGGCCTTTACCTTGTTACTGGGCGGCTGCTCCGTCACCAGAACGGATTTTCCCGTTCGCACCGAATCCGTCCAGGCAGAAGTCGAGGAACTTGCCTCGAACGTGACCATCGTCCGGCTGACCGCCGACAACATCTCGGGCTACAGCGCTCCGCGCAATCTGGCCGGCCCGCGCACCACCATGCCCGGCAACGGCTCTTGGGATTATCGCATCGGCGTGGGCGACGTGCTAGACATCGTGGTCTGGGAACATTCCGACCTGACCATGCCCGCCGGCGAGCGGCGCACGCCGGCCGAATCCGGCCTGCGCGTGCAATCGGACGGCACGTTCTTCTACCCCTATGTCGGCCAGGTCGAGGCCAAGGGCCGCAGCCCCGAACAGGTGCGAGTAGATCTGATGACCCGGCTCGCCGAATATATCCCCAACCCGCAGATCGAAGTGCGGGTCGTCAGCTACAAATCGCAGGCGGTTTCGGTCACCGGCGAAGTCAAGAGCCCCAGCCGCCAGCCGCTGACCGATGTGCCGCTGACGCTGCTCGATGCGATCAACGCGGCAGGCGGGCTGAACGAGCAGGCAGATCCCCGCGGCGTCACGGTGCGGCGCGGCGGCAAGACCTATAACGTCGACCTCGAGGCCTTCCTGAAAAACGGGGTCGGGGCGAACAACCCGCCCCTGCGCAACGGCGATGTGGTCACCGTGCCCAAGCTGGAGTTGCAGGAAGCCTATCTGCTCGGCCAGATCGAGACGGCGCAGACGGTGGATCTGACCAAGGACAATGTGACCCTGACTCATGCCATCGCCCGTTCGGGCGGGCTGAAAGAGGATCAGGCCGATGCACGCGGCATCTTTGTCTTCCGCAATGTGAACGGCAGCTTCGTCGTCTATCAGCTCGATGCCTCGAACCCGGCCGCCTATCTGATCGGGTCAAGCTTCATGCTGCACCCCAAGGACGTGATCTATATCACCTCTTCGCCGATGCATCGCTGGAATCGCCTGATCTCGAGCCTGCTGCCGACGATCACCACCGTCCGCACGGCGAACGACATCTAGACAAGGCCTGCGCATGTTTTCTTCTGTACTGGTCGTGTGCATCGGCAACATCTGCCGCTCTCCTCTGGGGGAGCGGCTGCTCAAGACGAACCTGCCGGGCCTGACCATCAGCTCGGCGGGACTTGGCGCCATGGTCGGCCACAGAGCAGACGAGACCGCCGCCACCGCCGCCGCCGAGATCAGCGTCTCGCTTGACGGCCATGTAGCGCGCCAGCTCACCGCCGAAATCGGCAGTGCCCATGAGCTGATCCTAGTGATGGAGCCGCACCAAAAGGCCGAACTATCACGCCGTTTCCCGCAGCTGTCGGGCCGGACGATGCTGTTCGACCAATGGGCGGGGGCGAAAGGCATCGCCGACCCCTACCGCCACCCGATCGAGTTCCACCGCACGGTCCGAGACCAGATCGTTGGGGCCGCCGAAGGTTGGATCAAACGGCTGAAGCGTTGACATGCCGGTGCAGCTATATCTGAACGAGTTGACGACATTACCCCATGACCCGCGCGGGTAAAGGCTTTCTAACCAGATCTGAATCGAGGCAAGGAAGTTTAATGAACAGCAAGATGACCGATGCAAAAAACGCCAAGATCGGAAGCGAGATCGATCTCGGTGAGATTTTCCGCGTCATATGGGCATCCAAGTATGTTCTTGCCGCCTTCATGTTCGGCGCTCTTATATTCGGCGTATTTTACATATTGAGAAGCGAGCCGATTTACCAAGCAAATGCCTTGTTGCAGCTTGAGCAGCGCACGGCTTCCATGACACTACCCATCAACATGCAAGGTCTCATGGGCGACGAGCAAGGCAGCGGCGTCGAGGCCGAGGCGCAAATCATTCGATCCAGACTCGTGCTTGGTGAGGCCGTCAAGGCTGTGGATATGCAGATCAGCGCAATGCCTAAGGCACTGCCTGTGCTCGGGCTTCTTCCCAAGCGACTTGGACTGCCCGAATTTGGCCTTGGCTTGCTGCGACGCTATCAGTGGGGGGATGAGCATATCCATGTCGCCGAGCTTGAGGTTCCTGAAAAATGGCTGATCTCGCAAGTTCGAGGGGCGGGCGAGAAACGTATTACTCTCACCATAGCTGGAGACGGAATCTATAGCGTTGAACTGCCGGACGGCAGTCGCCATGATGGCGAGTTGCGCAAACGGCTCAGCCTGCCAGAGCTCGGGTTTTCCCTGGTCGTGGACGAATTGGCTGGGCCTGTGGGCCGCCAGTTTCTCCTTGGCCGCCGAAGCGTCGAGGTCGCGATTCTGGATATCGCCAAAAATTTCACGGTCTCTGAAGCTGCAACAGGCTCTTCCATTTTGCAGATCGCAATAAAATATCCTGACCCGCATGAGGCAGAGGTCATCTTGAACGCGGTAGCTCAGGCCTATGCCAGTCAGAACCTGATGCGCAGTGCTGCAGAAGCGGATAACAGCCTCAAATTTATAGAGGACCAGCTTCCTGTCGCACAGAAAGACGTGACCGACGCCCAACAGGCTCTGAACGAGTACCGCCAGCGTCAGCAGTCTGTGGATGTCGATTACGAGACCAAAAGCCTTCTTGAGCAAGCGACGCAGATCGAAGCACAGCTGAACCAGCTCTCCCTCGAAGAAGAAGAACTGAAGCAGAAGTACACCCCAAACCACCCCCGTTACCAGTTGCTGATCGAAAATCGTCTGTCTCTTGAGAAAATGCTGGAGAACATCCGCAAAGAGACAGGTAACCTACCAGAAACTCAGAAAGAAATCTTTAACCTCAGTCGCGATCTCCAGGTCTCACAAGATTCCTATGTCCAGCTCTTGAACCGGGCACAGGAGTTGCGGGTAGTCAAAGCGTCGACCGTCGGATCGGTGCGGATCGTAGACCCCGCATATTCCGATGGCGAACGTATCAGCCCCAAAACCTCGCAGACGCTGATCTTGGCCCTTGTGGTGGGGAGCCTTGTTGGCACCGGCTTCATCCTGATACGCAAGTCGACGCGACAAGGCGTGCGCGGGACGCAGTACCTTGAGCAGATTGGGCTGCCAGTATTCGCGACAGTGAACTATGCCCCAGAGGCTGCTGGAAACCGGAAGTCCAAAGGGAACCTGCCGATCCATGTCTTGACCCATCCAGACGACCTAGCCTCGGAAGCCATACGCTCACTCCGAACCTCTCTGCATTTCGGACTGCTAGATGCAAAGACCAATACCGTTCAAATGACATCTCCAGCACCTCAGGCGGGCAAGAGCTTCGTGACCGTCAACCTTGCGGTGTCACTCGCCCAAGCGGGCCAACGGGTCTGCTTGATCGATGCCGATCTGCGCCGTGGTTATATGCGGCGCTACCTTGGTAAACCGAAGGGTACACCCGGCCTTGCAGAGGTGCTCGCGCGAGAAAAAACGGTCGATGAGGTGATTATTCCCGGGCCGGTAGACGGGCTGTCCGTCATACTGAACGGGCGACACCCACCAAACCCATCGGAGCTTCTGATGCGGCAGGAGTTCGAGCAACTGATCGAATACCTCAATACACAGTTTGATATCGTGCTTCTCGACAGCGCTCCCGCGCTTGCGGTGACGGACCCGATCGTGATCGCCCGCTATGTTGGGGCCTCGATCATGGTCGTCCGGCACCTCGAGACACCGCCTGGCGAGATCGAGGCGACCCGACAGGCCTTCGCCTCAGCGGGCGTGAAGCTTTCGGGGGCGATCCTCAACGGCTATCGCCCAGAGATGGTCCAGAAATTTGGCGGCACCCAGCAATACAGCTACCGTTACGCCTACAAGAGCGAGAACGCCGACCAATAAGCCAGCCCTATGGCCACGGCCATAGGGCATCCGATGCGCCCTCTTCGTCACAGCCACCGCACTAGTGCAACCCGTGCGGCAGAATTGCAGCCCAAAGGCCCGGACCAAGCGAACCCGATGTCGGACAAGCATAATCAGATCATGAAGAATGCTGTGATAACCGTCATACAGGTTGTCGTTTCTGCGGTTTTCCTGTTCTTCATCTACAAGTTCCTGCTCGGTGCTATCGGCCCGGCGAAGATGGGCATCTGGTCTATTGTCATGGCGCTTTCGACCGTCGCCCGGATCACCGATCTGGGCTTTGCGGGCGGCATGACCCGATTTGTCGCGAAGTACCGCGCGAAACAGCAGGAGGAGGCCGTGCTCGAGGTGGTCGAGACCGGCGTGCTGAGCCTGATCGTGCTGGCGTTTGCGATGGTTGCGCTGTTCTTTCCGCTGCTCGGCTTCCTGCTGCCGCGCGTCATGAATGCGGGTGATCTGCGCGATGCGCTGGACCTGCTGCCGTTCTCGCTGGTCTCTTTCGCGATCCTCGCGGTTTCCGGGGCATTTCTGTCAACACTCGACGGATTGAACCGGGCCGATCTGCGCAACCTGATCCTGATCTCGGCGACCGTGCTCTATGGGGTGCTGATCCCGGTTCTGGTGTGGAGGCTGGGCTTCGTCGGGCTGGGCTGGGCGCAGCTGGGACAGAGTGGTTTCATACTGCTAGCGGCTTGGACCACGGCCTGCCGCAAGCTAGACATCGGCCTGATCCCCCGCCGCTGGCGCAGGGACCGTTTCCGCGAGATGCTGGGCTACAATGTCAGCCTGCAGGTGACCTCGGTCGCGGCCTTCCTGGGCGACCCGCTGACCAAGCTGCTGCTGGGGCATTTCGGAACGCTGGCGGCCGTCGGCTATTACGAGATGGCGACGAAGATGGTGAACCAGTTCCGGGCCATCGTTACCAACGTGAACCAGATTATGGTGCCCGTGATCACCCTGATGCACGAAACCGACCGGGCGGGAGTGAACCGGCTGTTCGGGCAGATGTATCGACCGCTGTTCTTCATCTGCACGGTATTCTACGGGGCCGTGGCGGTAGCGGTGCCGCTGATCTCACAGATATGGATCGGCCATTACTAACCATTCTTCGTGGCGGTTTCCTATCTGATGCTGGCGACGATGTTCTTCAACACGCTGATCGGGCCGGCTTATTTCGTGAACCTCGGGACCGGGCGGGCAAGGTTGAACGCCCAAGCCCAGTTGGTGATTGCGGGCATGAACCTGACGGCGGGCCTTTTGCTGGGATACATGTTCTCGGGAACCGGTGTGGTGGTTTCCTATGCCTTGGCCATCCTGATCGGCAGTGGATATCTCATCGCGCGTTTCCTGCTTCTGCAGAACCTGACCACGCGCGCCCTATTGCCAAACGGCATGCTTGGACCGTTTCTTTCGATTACGGTTGCCTCTCTGATCTCGGGGATTCCAAGCTTTGCGCTGCAAGACGGCATGACAACGACCGTGGTGACCGTACTAGCGTTTGTGCTGCTTACCATCTTCGTTTGGACAAGCCCCGAGCCGCGGGACATCTGGGCGCAGTTGCGCTGCAAGCGGCAGCCGCAGGACGCCCCCGGAGGCACGCAATGAAAAGATCGTTGAAGGCCTTAGTAGCTCCCTTCATGAAAAGGCTGGTCCATCGGCCGCGCGGCATGAGCTTGGGAAAAGATTCCTATTTCCGGCGCCCGTGGTACATCACCAACCCGGACCGGATCGAGATCGGTGCCCGGGCGAGGATCGGACGGCATGTCGTGATCAATGCGATGGGCAGTTACGAAGGGGTGGCGCAGAACGGCCATGTCCGCCTCGGCGATGACGTCTATCTTGGGAGCTACACGCAGATCCACGCGATGAACCCGCTCGAGATCGGCGATGGCGTGGTCATCAGTGAACATGTCTACATCTCCGACACGTCCCACCGGATCGACCCACGCGAGGGGCTGATCATGAAGCAACCGCTCGAAACCAAGGGACCCGTCCGCATCGGCAGGCATGTGTTCCTCGGCTATGGCTGCTCGATCCTGCCCGGTGTAACGCTTGGCGACCATGCCGTAGTCGGAGCAAGGGCGCTGGTGACACGGGATGTGCCGCCCTATTCCTTGGTGGCAGGTTCGCCCGCGCGTGTCATCAAGACATTCGACAATGACACAGGCCGATGGGAATCCGTCAATCGGAAGGCTGAGGCATGATGGGCTACAGATCGAGAAAGGCTGTTGCCAAGCTGGTAGGCATCCTGTGGCACCGGCACAGGTTCCTTGCCTTTGGACGGGGCAGCTTCATCCTGAACCCGATCGGCATCGTCGGCGAGAAGTACATCGCGATCGGGTCGAATGTCCGTATCCGCGACCACCTGCGGATCGAAGCGCTGGATGCAAAGCGAAAGCCGACGCTCTCGATCGGGAACAATACCAACATCGAGCAGAACGTCCACATCATCTGCAGCTCGCAACTGCAGATCGGAAAGGACTGCTCGATCACGGCGAACTGCTGCATCACCGATACGTCGCATCCCTTCGACGGGCCGGACGGCACAAAGATCGGCGACCGTCTGAACGACGAACCGGCAGAGGTGATCATCGGCGACGGCTGCTTCATCGGCGTCGCCGCTTCGATCCTACCGAATGCGCGGCTCGGCAAGCGGTGTATCGTCGGCAGCCATGCGGTGGTGGTCGCGGGCTACTATCCGGACGGATCCGTTCTGGTTGGCTCCCCGGCCCGCATCCTGCGCCGCACAGGCGCATGAGTTTTCCAAAGGAAAGGTATTCATCGTGAAAATCCTGATCACCGGCGGCGCTGGTTTCATCGGTTCGCATCTGGCGGCCTCGCTTTCACAGGAAGGGCACGCAGTGACCGTCCTCGACAGTCTCTCGCCGCAGATCCACGGGGCGAACTGTCCGCTGGTCGCGCGGGTGCGGGACTGTGCGGAACTGGTCGTCGGCGATGTGCGCAACCGCGATGACTGGCTGAAGGCGCTCGACGGGCAGGAGGCCATCGTCCATCTGGCCGCCGAAACCGGCACCGGTCAGTCAATGTACGAGATCGACCGTTACGTCGACATCAACGTACGCGGCGCCGGGATCATGCTCGACCTGCTGGCCAACCATCCGCATTCGGTGCGCAAGCTCGTCGTGGCTTCGTCGCGCTCGATCTATGGCGAGGGCAAGGCCCTCTGCCCGAATTGCGGTCCGGTCTACCCGCTGGAACGCAGGGACGCCGACATGCGCACAGGGGACTTCTCGGTCAAATGCCCCAATTGCGGCAGGACCACGGAAATCGCCGCCACCGACGAGGAAAGCCGCCTGCATCCCAGCTCAATCTACGGGATCACCAAACTCACGCAAGAGCAGCTGGTGCTGACCGCCGGGCGGACCCTAGGCATTCCCGCCGTGGCACTGCGCTATCAGAACGTCTACGGACCGGGGCAATCGCTGTCGAACCCCTATACCGGCATCCTGTCGATCTTCTCGACCCGGATCCGCAATGGCAACAGCATCAACGTGTTCGAGGACGGGCAGGAAAGCCGCGACTTCGTCTATATCGACGATGTCGTCCAAGCGACGCGGCTGGCGATCTCCAGCCCCGCAGCCGATCCGCAAGTGTTCAACGTCGGCACCGGGATCGGCATAGACGTGATGACGGTCGCCCGCACCCTGCGCGATGCCTATAGTATCGACGTCCCGATCGAGGTCAGCGGCAACTACCGCCTTGGCGACATCCGGCACAATTTCGCGGATCTGACACGGATCGAGGCCGGACTTGGCTTTGTTCCCCGCATCGGTTTCGCCGAGGGCGTGCGGCGCTTCACCGCCTGGGTCATGGAGCAGGAGAAATCCGAGGACGGTTACGAGCGCAGCCTCCAAGAGATGCGCGCGCGCGGTCTGCTGAACTAGGGACGAGGGGTCCGATGCGTATCCTGCTGATCGCTCCGGCGTTCTACGACTACCACCACCAGATTGTCCGTTCGCTGGAAGCGGATGGACATCAGGTGCGCTTTTTCGCGGAACGCCCGGGTCGGGCCATCTACAGCCCGGCCAAGAAGCTTCCCGCTCGCTGGCGGCGCAGGGTCTTCGACCGGTATCTGGCAGGCATCGCCCGTGCAACCGCGGGCGATACCTTCGACCGCGTCCTGGTGATCCGTGGCGAGATCGTGACCCCCGATTTCGTCCGGACCCTGCGGCGGCAGCAGTCGCAGGCGCGGTTCGTGCTTTACGAATGGGATTCCTACCGGGTCACCGATTTCCGCCCGCTGGTGCCGCTGTTCGACGCGGTAGCGAGCTTCGATTCGGTCGATGCCGAAGAGCTGGGCATCGGCTACCTACCGCTTTTCCACATTCCGGCCTATCGGCTGAAGGATGCTCCGGCCCACCCGCAATGGGATCTCGTCTTTGTGGGCTCTTATCACGCGGCCCGCTACCAAGCGATGCAGGCGGTGCGCGATCAGTGCGCCGAACGCGGCCTGCGGTTGCGCCATTACCTCTATATAGCGCCCGTCGACTATCTGAAGCTGCGACTGACCTCGGCCAATCCGCCCGCACGGGCGGATGTGGCGTTCCGCAAACTCGACCAAGCCAGCGTCGTGGGAATGTACCGCGACGCTGCGGCGATCCTCGACATCGAGAACAACAAGCAAGCTGGCATGACGATGCGCAGCTTCGAGGCGCTGGCCACCGGACGCTATCTGGTGACGACCAACCCGCTGGCAACGAAGCTCGTCCCCGAGCTGGCGGATCGCATCATCACCATCGACCGAAATGTGCTGGACCTGCCCGCCGACCGCCTGCGCCAACCGCCCGGCTGGGGCGAGGAGCTGTCGCGCTACTCGCTCGACGCCTGGCTTGACCAGTTGCTGGCGATGTAACCGGTATGGGTGCGCTCTACCTTCTCTCCCTGCCCTTTGTCAGCGCGTTCAATGTCAGCCAGATCTTTGTGATCCCGCTGATCGTCTGTCTGTTGGCGATGTTCTGGTATGGTGCGACGGGGCGGATCACGCATATCTTTCTTATTCAGGCTGATAAAATTATTCTACTGTTTCTTGGCAGCATCCTTCTGTCGATCGTCGTTAATATCGATACGATCAGTGGAACAGGAATAAATCACTCCATCGCAATGCTGGGGGGGTTTATTATATTTTATTACGGAGCTGAATGCATTATCAGAGCGATCGATCTGACCAGAATATTAAGACTTCTTTATATCAGTTACATGATTTGCATCTTTTTCGGGGCCATCGAATTCATCCTAACAAACTTCACCTCCATAGAGATTGGAAATTACGTCTTTCGACCAGCGATCACCGATTACACACCAGGATTTCTTTCGATTGTGTTTATCCGAGCGCGCAGTACTTTCGAGGAGTCTGGGTATTTCGCCGCATACCTAGGCGTGCTTTTCCCGCTAATGACCTATTATCTTTGGGCCAATGCCGCTCCCCGAGCACAGAAGATCCGTTTTATTGGCATGACGCTGATAGGCGCATTTATCGGTTTCAGCGTTTCCCTCTTTATCTTCCTGCCGGCCGCGGCTATGCTCGCGCTGGCTTTGCGGACTTTATACGCGCAGAAGCTGACCAAGGAAGCAGTGTTGATTTTCCTCGCTCTTCTGCTCGCGGGTTTGGCACTTCTCGCTTTTCCAAGCCTTGTGGAAGAGGTATTTCTGCGAAAATTTTCAGGAAACTCTTTTGCGGACAGATATCAGAGATTTGAAAGCACTATCGACATTACATCTACGGCAAGTGCGCTGCATGCTTTCCTTGGATATGGGCCGGGATCGTATGTCAACTTCAATACATCTGCAGCAGTAAGCGTTTACCTTAACTTTCTCCGAGATATCGGCATTGTGGGGCTCGGGCTGTACATAATGCTGCTTGGTTATATGGTTTTCAATCTTCTTCGCTGTCAGGATGCATTCTCGGGCGCCTTACTTGTCTCTTTTCTTGTGCAGATTCTGTTCTTCGTCTCGACGCCTATCTATTTCCAGCCCCACTACTATCTTATATTTGTTTTTTATAAGCGAAACTTTATCCAAGGGGGGCTATCTACAGAAGTCGAAGAGCTATTAATTCTCCCTCCACCCGGTGCCCGATGATCAAGCCTTCTACCATTGTGGATCTAACGCGCCATCAGGATCTGGATGCGGCCAAAGGGATCGGCATGCTGCTTGTCATCCTAGGCCACTGCCAGCCGCCAGATCCTTTGAATGTTCTAATATACAGTGTGCATATGCCGCTGTTTTTTCTCATTTCCGGGATTTTGTGGCAGGGTCGGGTGCGACTGAGACATAGTGCGAAAGCATTGGGAGTTCCCTTTCTTGTGGCATCAGTCGCCAGTTGGGGATTATGGCAGGTCAAGCAGGTTCTGCACGGGCCTGATGGCATCCCTTGGTGGGGACCTCTTCTCGCCACCATCTGGGGCGGAAACATAAATGGCTATCTCATTCACAACACGCCCCTGTGGTTCTTGCCAGCCATGTTCTCCTTGCTGTCCGTTCTGGCCTTGGCGACCCGCCTACTTGGGCCTCGTCTAGCCCCCCTAGCCCTGATACCGCTCGGAGTTGCCTTGGTGTGCCTGCCATTGCCCCAATCCGCGTCGGCTTGGCCAATGTCGATAGGTCAGGGGCTAGTGGGTGGGATATTCTTTGCTCTGGGCTATCTTATCAATATCCACGGGCCGCGTCTCACGCCTGTTATCGCCACCTCCGTTCTGGGAGTGGCATTAATCTTGGCATTGCTCAACGGCCGGGTCGATCTGTTCTCAATGCAATTCGGTCAACCCGCACTTTATATCGTTGCAGGGCTTCTCGGTGCCTGGGGTATAATCGGTCTTTGTCGGATACGTGTGTTGCAACATCCGGCGATCTGCTTGGCCGGAAGAAATTCCCTATGGATTTTGGTGGCGCATCTCCCTGTGCTCTGGGTGATCCGTACCGTCATGGGTGCTGCGTGCCTAACAGGCCCGTGGTGGCTGTTGGCAATACTGTGCACGATATTGATGATTCTACTCTCGCTTTGGCGTGAAGGCCGCCTTGGCAAGGCGTATGCAAGGAGCGAACGGTGACCGTGATCTTTTTCAATCCTTATGCCGATCCGTCGGTCAAGGGCGCTTCGCGGCGCATAGCTTTTCTGCGTCATATGCTAGACCTGCAAGGGCAGGACAGCCGCGCTATTCTCGCCGAAGACTATAGATATCTACCCAGAGGCCTAGTCGAGCGTCTATTTTTGAAGGCGGGATTGCGCCGTTTTTCCTATTTCTTGCAGGCCTCTCGCCTCTGCAATGCGCCAGACAATATTGTCATTTCGGAAGTGATCTTTACACCGACATGGCGTCGCAACATGATCCTAACGGTCCATGACTTGAAGGCCTATGATCGACGAGCTGCCCGAGGTGGCGGGCGTGCTGCCGACCTGCGCAGATACGCTTATGTGCTGTTCACTCGATTGGCCAAGCGGATTGTCGTCGTTTCGCAAAGTGTGCGAGACGACCTCCGGGTCCATTGCGCAGTCCCGGCGGAACGGATTCTGGTGATTCCGAACGGCATTTCCCAAGATAGGCTAGAGCTTGCGACCGCTACCATGGATCGCTTTGCCGCCGGGCCCAAACGGTTCGACTTCATCTATATTTCCAGTTTCGTGCGACACAAGCGGCAAGATATGCTGATTCGACAAGCTCCTGCAGGCAGCCGTATCTGTCTGGTCGGGCGCGACATGGGAGCTCTGCCTGACATCATGCAGGCTATCGCAGACAGGTCTGATGCTGTGACTGTCGAGATCCGCAACGATGTCGACACGGATTCCGAGCTTTTCGATCTGATAGGTTTGGCTCACTGCGGTGTATTTCCTTCGGTTTTCGAAGGCTTTGGCATCCCTATTCTGGAATATGCTGCGGCAGGTCTGCATGTTATTGCCAGCGACATCCCTCCCTTCCGAGAACTTGCCGATCATATCGACCAGTTCGTCGCTCCGGATGACGAGGTGGCCTGGCATCAGGCTTTGGAAAGGGTCTTTGTCGAGGCGCCTGCACCATCACGAGTGGCGGCGGCCAAGGTCCGGGCAAGTAACTTTACCGAAGCTGCGATCTCGGAACAGTTCCGTGCCATCACACGAACCAAACCATAGCCTGAAAACTGTTTATCTAATGGGATAAAAAGCGGATGGCGGATCTTATCTATCAGGCGATCTGCTCCATGATCTGACGGTAGGCTGTGATGATAATCCGTTCATCATATCGGTCTTCGGCGAGTCGGCGGCTCGCCTGCCCCATGGCGGCCCGGGCCTCCGGGTCGAGGCCCAGAATAGCTATACAGGCTGTGGCGAGGCTCTGAGCATCGCGGGGAGGGACAATAAAGCCATTCTCCCTCGTCGGAACAAGGTCGCGACAGCCCGGCATGTCGGTTGTGATGATCGGGCGGCCAACAGCCGCAGCTTCAAGCAGGGACCGCGGCGTACCCTCGCGATAATAGGAGGGCAGAACGATGCAGTGGGCGTTCTTCAGGAAGGGCAGAACATCCCGCGCCGTGCCTAGATATTCGACGCTTCCTTCCGCAATCCAGGCTTCGATCTGGTGCTGTGGAATGCCGCTGCGACTATCTGGGTCAAGCGGGCCTAGGAGTTGGAACCGAGCTTGAGGAAACTGCTTGCGGACCTCGGCTGCGGCCTCGGCAAAGATGCCGGGACCCTTGTCCCACAACATTCTGGCAACCAGCAGAAAGCGCAGGCCGTCCGATGTGTCCGGCAGGGGAGTTTCGTCGAACTTCTCAAGATCCACCCCCGATCCCGGCAATAGGGCCGCACGCTCCGGTGCTACAAGCCGCGCCTCGGCAAATATCGCAAGATCGCTGGTATTCTGGAAGAACACCGTATGCGCGCGGCGGAAGGCGCCAGCATAGAGAATACGAACCGTTCTGTTCAGCACACCGGGCTTGTTGAACGAAGGACCAAGCCCGGTCACATTGGGCACGAAGGGAATGCCGAGGACACGGCAGGACAGCCCAGCATATATGTTGTTCTTGATCGTATAGCTAAGGACGATGTCAGGCTTTATGCGCCTGATACTTTGAAACACGGCGCCGAGAAGTCGTGCTTCCGCAACCGGGGATGTGCCGTTCCGGTCCATCGTGATGGGCATGAAGTCGCATCCCATCTCGTGTACTGCGGCGACATAATCATCCACTGGTGCGAGGACTGTAACCTTGTGGCCCGCCCCGATGAGGTCACGGATCAGGCCCTGACGGAAATTCGCCAGTTTGAATGTCGTATTTCCCGTCAACAGAACATGCATGTCACCAACCGCACAAATTCACGCGTCCACCAAGCCTTTGCCTCGGCCAAGCGATACCTGCCCTCTGCCCTCCAGACAAGCAAGGGGAGGTGGCTCCTATCGGCGTATCGCAGCTTCTATCCGGCATGTGCTTGCTCTTTTCACGCAGGGCGAGGTTCGCGCGATGTGTGGTCCCGAGTGGGCATTATACCGTCGCCGAAATCTTGATGGCTCTGATGATCCAGTCAGATATTGACAGGTCAATGGCCGATGCTTCGCTGTTGTGGACGGTTAGGCGGATGTTGGACGTTGCAGCCAGGAAAGCGACTGACCATGTCAGTCCGACGGGTGGGTCAAAATCGGGCGTGGCCGTCACAAGCCATTTTGCTTGATCGATATCGACAAAATCTGCGCTGGAATAGAGAACGCTCATGCCCGCACCGGCTGGCACCATACCGAAGTCCAGTGTAGCACGCCCGGTGCGCATGGCGCGCAACGCACTATCGAGCACATGATCTGTGCTCTGCCGAATGAAGAGGCCACGGCCGCCAGTCATCAGTACATCGCGGTGCCCCCCCGAGTTGTTCGACAAGGTAAGGTTGCCTTCGGGATCCATGATCCATTGCCATAGGCCAGCCGTTCCTGCCTTTATCAGGCGCAGATCTTCGAACGCCTCAGGGGCGGCATGGCGAGGCATCGTGTTGGTACTGCCTGCCCGATCAATCACCATATTGTCCGTGCCCAGATTAGTGACCACCAGATTGACCACTTGGCTTCTGACACCAAAAATATAGTTTCTGCGCGACATGGGCGACAGCAGAAGGTCTCCAGCTTCGTTGCCTTCGGTATATGGCGCGGTGATATAGTTGCCGGCGCAGTGGTTTTCCCCGCTTCCTGCCAGATTGACGCCCCATCCGGCATTTCTCTGCGAACATACCGCTACGAACTGGTTGTCGATGGCAGAACCCAAATGGAGGCCATCACCTCCATTCTGCCGCAGGTCAAGACCGACAGCGATCCCTGCGTTCACATCAGGAGCACTGGGATTGGCGTCATCCGAGACATCGACACCATGCGAAGCGTTCATCATGGAAGTGATGTTTGTTACTCGCCACAAGTTGGTATTAGCGACGTCTCCAAGGTTTCGACCAATGACCAGGCCACGCCCGCCCTGTCCAGAAATTGTGATGTTCCGCAGATCGTTCCGGCCGCCGATTAATTGGATGCCATCGCCGCCGTTACCGTCCGTGCCGTCGAGCGTAAAGCCGATTACCTCAGTATAGTCGTTTATGAGGAGCCCCGTGAATGAGCCGTCCTTGACCAGTGTTGATTTTCGGCTGCCCGTCCCATGAAGGACGCCTTCTGGAGGTACGGTGATCTGGCTCTTGATCGGGAATCGGCCCGCTGGAACTGAAACCTCGGTTCCCAATCTCAGCAATCCATTCACAAGAGGTGCATAATCGACAAGTACTGCGGTCGCCCAAGACCTTGCCATTGCAACGACTTTGACACCGACCCCGGTAATCGGGTGATCAAAATCACCGGTTCCGTCGGGCACGATGTCCCAGGCGGCCATGCCATCTTGGGTGCTTGCGCGTCTGCCGACCATGGTTTCGTCGGGCAAAGTCGAAGTAAGAAATCCATCAGCATCCGGGAATGTCAGCGGCTCACTCAAGGGGTCCGGGTGGCGGGTACCTCCTCCCTTTTGCTGCGCCTTGACAGCATCTGCCGCTCCGAGTGGCAATACGCTGCCGGTAAGCACGAGGTTGCGCCTTGTGATGGTCATTAGAGGGGCCTTTCGCTCGACATGGTGGCGTCTGTGCCCTAGGGGGCGTGCTTCGAGGGGCGAGGGTGTCACCGTGGCAACAGCTACCGTTAGTCTGCCAAGTATCGATGTCCAGTATGTCCTCCCCTGAACCATCTCAATTCTCGGGCATCGTCTGATGGACGCGCTGAGCTTGCTGTGAGCCCCGATGCTTTCATCGTCTTCAGCTCCTCCCCAGCCGGGAAATGCTAGCCGAAAACTCCACCTTCAAACGATCCAGTTTCCGAGGGGCAGAGCAGGACTTTTCGTCATAGTTGGTCGGGGTAGCGACGATGACGAATTCCGCATCCCGATAGGCCCCCGCCGCATCGGTGGTGGCAGTCAGGTTCAATGCGCGGGTGGCCAAGAACGCCTCGATCTCGGCATCGACGATCAGGCTTTTGCGGTCATTGACCAGCGCCACGCGCGCGCTGGAAATATCCACCGGCATAACCTCATGATGTTAGGCAAGCAGAACGGCATTCGACAGGCCGACATAGCCCAGTCCTGCAACGGCAATCTTCATCTTCCGAAGTCTCCGGTTCCCCCGCGGGGGGAGTGTCATCAAGGCCGGATATCGGCCCGCTCAAACGCCGTAATAGACGCGATACCAGTCCACAAACGCCCTGACCCCGTCGGCCACCTGTGTCCGGGGGGCATAGCCAGTCAAGCGCTGCAACAGCCCTGTATCCGCCCAAGTGGCGGGCACATCCCCCGGCTGCATCGGCATCAGATTACGCAGTGCCGTCCGCCCTGTCACCTGTTCCACGGCGGCGATGAATTCGTCAAGCTCCACCGGTTCGCCATTGCCGATATTGACCACCCGCCAAGGCGCGACCGGCGAGAGGCTGTCGCCCTCGGGCACCAGGCCGTCGGCGGGGCGCACCGGGGCCACGTCGATCAGCAGCCGGATTCCCTGCACCAGATCGCTGACATAGGTGAAATCGCGCCGCATATGGCCGTAGTTGTAGACGTCGATCGGCTCCCCAGCGAGAATCGCGAGGGTAAACTTGAACAGCGCCATGTCCGGGCGCCCCCAAGGTCCGTAGACGGTGAAGAAGCGGAACATCGTCACCGGCAGGTCAAAGAGATGCGCATAGGAATGCGCCATGGATTCCCCGGCCTTCTTGGTGGCGGCATAGAAGGACATCTGGTGATCGGCCCGCGCCGTCTCGACATAAGGCATCACCGTATTGGCGCCATAGGCCGATGAGGTCGAGGCCAGCAGCAGATGCGCGGGGGGGAAGGCCCGAGCGGCCTCCAGCAACTCGAAGGTGCCACGGATGTTCGAGTCGAGATAGGCGCGCGGATTCTCGATCGACCAGCGCACCCCGGCCTGGGCGGCCAGGTGCACGACGATATCGGGACGGAAGTCATCGAACAGGCGCTGCAGCAGGCCGGGGCTTTCCACCGAGTCATTAACCACCGAGAAGCCCGGCGACTGCAGCAGCATCGCCTGCCGCCGTTCCTTCAGCGCTACATCATAGTAATCCGACAGATTGTCGACACCCAGAACGGTGAACCCATCGGCAAGCAACCTCTGGCAGAGATGAAAGCCGATAAACCCTGCCGAACCTGTTACCAATACCTTGCGCATTCTGCCTCCTTAAGGCCCCGCGCAATCCGGCACGGGGTACATCTGGTCACGCCCTTATTGCCCGGTCGCCAGCCAGTGTTCCAGCCTTTCGCGGAAATTGGGGTCGACACCGGGGCCTGAAAGGGTCAGCACTGGTCGGGTGAAGCCCCCCGATATCTCGAGAAACACCCCGGTGCGAACCTCCTGGCGCTGCGGCACGTGCGGCGTGTCAGGATTTGGCGCGACCACAGCGCCGACCTGTTTCTCATGCGAAACAGGATCGAGCCGACGGGATCCCGGTGCCGATCCGGGGGCACCAAGGCCTGATGCCCCGTCATCCGGCTTTACGGCGGCAAAGGCCTGCAGCCGCGCCTGTTCCGCTGCCGCATTGGCAGCAGGCTTTTCACGCATCTCGACCAAAAACGTCTCTAACAGCGCAGGATTGGCCGTCTCAACCGCCTTTTCCAGCACCAGCCCCAGCCGCTCGGGGATGGCGGCGGGAAAACGCAGCACCGGGTCGAGATGCCGCCAGATCGTCAGAAACGACCCGATCTTCGACCGCCGCGCCCGGCTCGCATTGGAAAACAGCCGTTGCAGAGCCTGTTTTTCGGTCTCGAACACGCCAAGTTCCACCGCCCGCCCGGCGATGCGGGCGCGTTCGTAATAGGACAGACTCGCGCGGATCTCGTTTTCCTCGACCATGGCGACATAGGCATCGGCCGCCGTCTCGGGCCGGCGGACCAGGGCCAAGACATAGCCGAAGCGATCCTCGCCAAGGGTCGAAAACAGCCGGTGCAGAGCCTGAATCCGCCGCCAGCCCGAGATCAGGCCATAGCGGCCGGAGGCGATTTCCGTGACCTCGACCGGCGTGCGTTGCCCGTGTTCGCGGATCGAGGCGACGAGACCCTCAAGCTCTTCCTCGTCGAGCGTGATCCGGTCGCGGACCAGATGGCCGGCATCGACATCCGCAAGAGGCAGGCGCAGGACCAGCCGCCCCTCTTCCCGCGCGGCGGTCATCGCGCCCGACAGTTCGGCAAGCGCGGCCTGGGTCGCGGCATCGGCGGCGACGCGGGCGATGGGCGGGGCCGGCTGCATACCCAGCAGGCGCAGCATGGATTTCACCTCCGGCGCGGCCCCCTGGATTTCGATACTATCCGCGCTGTCGGGGTTTATTTCAAATCCCGGGGCAGGCCCGAGAAGGGCGGGGGTCAGTCGCTTGCGTTTCGCCATATCCGATCCTTTCCTCCGCCGGTTCGCGGCGGCGCCGCATCAGCCTGCGCGACAGGGGCTGATGTCCCGTCAACGCAGCGTCCGGGGCGCAGCGCCCGCCCGAAACTGTTTCGCGTGCGAAACGCGCCCCTCATTCTGCGGCCCTTTGCGCCGCCAGCTCGTCGCGCCGCCAGATGCCGTAGAGCAGCTTCTTGAACTCGGCCCAGGTGGCGTCGAAGGTCTCGCGGCCGCGCATATAGGTCTCGCGGTTGAAGTCGCGGTAATCGGCCTCGTAGATGCCGTTCACCTGCTCGCCCGCCTGCCCGATCAGCGCGGTGAACTCCTGGCGCTGCGGCGTCATCGCGCGGCCGAGGTAGCTTTGCATGAAAGAGGCCATCTCGGCCTGCTGCGCCCCGTCGAAGCGGGTGATCAGCGTGCGCACCGCATCCCATTCAAAGGCCAGCTCCGGCCGGCCCAGGGCGCGGGCGGCGACATTCTCCCCCTCTTCGATCGAGGAGAAGGTTGCGTGCAGCATGTCGAAGAACCTCCCCGTGGAATCGAATTCCAGAAACGAGGCGCCGGTTGGCACCAGCAGCACATCCGCCGCCGCCAGCCCGTTGATCGTCAGATAGCCGAGCGCGGGGGGCGTATCGAGGAAGATCAGGTCGTAGCGGTCGAGGATCCCGCTTTCCGCGAAAGTGTCGGTCAGCGCGTCCCACAGCTTCCATCCGCGGGCCTGCATCCGCCAGACCGGGATCTGGAACTCGGCCCAGTAGAGGTTGAGCTGCGAGCCGATCAGGTCGATGTTCGGCCAGTGGGTCTTTTGCACGACATCCGCGGCCTCGATCTTCAGCGCCTCGGAGAGCGTGGCGTCCAGCGCCACGGGCGGGTCGCCGCGTTCGACCCGGTGGCGGTTTTCCACCTGGAGATGGCGCGCGTAATGCCGGGCGATCAGCGGGAAGGCCGTGCCCCATTCGTCGGCCACCCTGCCGCCGAAGATCGAGGTCATCGAGCCCTGCGCATCCAGATCCACCACCAGCACCCGGTAGCCGTCGAGCGCCGCCGACATCGCCAGATGCGCGCAGGTCGAGGTCTTGCCGACCCCGCCCTTGAAGTTCGCGACGGCGACGATCTTGGCCGGCAGGCCGGCGGGACGGTAGGGCAGGTAATCGCGGTTCTTCGCCCCCTCGGCCCCGAACCAGGCGCGCAGTCGCAGCACCTCGTCCAGGGTGAACCATTTCGCCCCGCCCTCGGTTTCCGACCGGCCCTGCGGCAGATCGGGATTGGCCTTCAGCACCCGGCGGAAATGGCCCTGGGCCACGGGGATCAGATAGCGGGTGATTTCCCAGGTGGAGAAGAGCCGCAGCGCCTTGCGCCCCTCTTCCCCCAGGCCCCGGCTGGCCAGGTCGTCGCGGCCGCGCCCGGCCAGTTCGGCGATGCGCGACAGATCCCCGGTGCCGACCGGCTGGCCGAGCGCGCTCAGCGCTTGGTCGGGCGAGAGGTTGAAATAGGGGGGAAGTCCGGGGTCGGTCTCGCGGCTCGATTCGCGGGCCATGGCTGCCTCATGTGCGCGGTTTTCTCCAGTATACACAAAAACACCGCACATCAAAGAAAAGGTCGCACATCCCTGTCGGATCTTTGCATCTTCTATGCAATTTCAAAGGTTTGTCAGGGGGCTGCGGCTTGGCCGTCAAGGCTTTATCGCTCCGGCTCTTTGTTAAAATCATGTTATCTTATTAGTTACAGGCGGAAATCTGTTTTATCAATCCATTGTAAATAAACGGAAATTTATGACATCTTGCGCCTGTGGCGACTCTGAAACCACGAGCGGGCGACTCCGTTCCCCCGATCGGGCGATTCCGAAACCCCGAGGCCGTGAAACATTCCGCTTGGCGGAAATCCCGCCTGTGGATAAGTTGGGCGTCAATGAAACCACGAAGACCGGAACACCGGCTTCGGCACGCCCTCCCCGAAGGGGGCGACGGGCCAGAGGCGGCCCCCCGCGACGGCAAAGACCGGCAAAGCCGGCGACCCAAGCGGGATTCGAGCGGAAGGACAGGCGATGACGGCCATCACAGGCGGCCAGGGTGGCG
>JAATGA010000077.1 GCA_015654855.1 Rhodobacterales bacterium | reverse complement strand
CCGGCGAGGCGCTCGCCTTCCTGTCCGAGGCGAATGTCGCCCCCGGTATCGACCGCGTGGTCGCCGTCTTTCCCGACGGTCGCGCCTATGCCTGGCACCAGGTGAACACCGCGGCCAATGCCGCGCCCAACCCCGTTTCCGGCGAGTAAGCCCCATGCCCGACCTGCTGATCGAACTCTTCTCGGAAGAAATCCCCGCCCGGATGCAGGGCATGGCGCGCGAGGCGCTGAAGAAACTGGTCACCGACGGCCTGGTCGAGGCGGGACTGACCTATGCCTCGGCGGGGGCCTTTTCCACGCCGCGCCGCCTGACCCTGACGGTCGAGGGGCTGACGCCCGAGTCGCGCCCCGTGCGCGAGGAACGCAAAGGCCCGCGCACCGACGCGCCCGCGCAGGCCGTCGAGGGCTTTCTGCGCTCGACCGGCCTGACGCTCGACCAGTTGGAACGCCGCGCCGACAAGAAGGCCGAGGTCTTCTATGCGGTCGTCGAGAAACCCGGGCGCAAAGCCGATGCCATCATCGCCGAGGTGACGGAGGCCGCGATCCGCAGCTTCCCCTGGCCGAAGTCGATGCGTTGGGGGGCGGGCACCTTGCGTTGGGTCCGCCCGCTGCATTCGATCCTGTGCCTGCTGACCGATGACTCCGGCTCCGCGGTCGTGCCGCTGGAGGTCGAGGGGATCGTCTCATCGAACACCACCGAGGGCCACCGCTTCCTGGCCCCGGGGCGGTTTTTCGTAACTTCTTTCGAGGATTACGCGGCAAAGCTAAGACGCGCCTTCGTGATGCTCGACCCCGCCGAGCGCGAGGCGCATATCTGGAACGACGCGACCAACGGCGCCTTTGCCGCCGGGCTTGAGGTGGTCGAGGACAAGGGCCTGCTGACCGAGGTCGCGGGTCTGGTCGAATGGCCCGTGGTGCTGATGGGCGCGATCCGCGAGGACTTTCTGGCCCTTCCGGCAGAGGTCCTGCAAACCTCGATGAAGGAACATCAGAAGTTCTTTTCGGTGAAAAACCCGAAAACGGGGCGGATCGAACGCTTCGTAACGGTGGCCAACAATGTCACCGCTGACCATGGCGAGACGATCCTGAAGGGCAATCTGAAGGTTCTGTCGGCGCGGCTGTCGGACGGCAAGTTCTTCTGGGAAAACGACCTGCGCGAGGCGAAGGCAGGGATGAAGGACTGGGCCGAGGGCCTGACCCACGTCACCTTCCACAACAAGCTTGGCAGCCAGGCCGAACGCATCGCCCGTATCGCGGCGCTCGCGCGAGAAATCGCGCCGCTGGTCGGGGCCGACCCGGATCAGGCTGATCACGCGGCGGAAATCGCGAAGCTCGATCTGCGTTCTGCCATGGTGGGGGAATTCCCCGAACTGCAAGGCACGATGGGCCGCTACTACGCGCTCGCCGCCGGTGAGCCGGAGGCAGTCGCCAACGCCGCACGCGACCATTACTCGCCGCTCGGGCCGACCGATACCGTCCCGACCGAGCCCGTCTCCGTCGCCGTGGCGCTGGCCGACAAGATCGACACGCTGACCGGCTTCTGGGCGATTGATGAGAAACCTACAGGGAGCAAGGACCCCTTCGCCCTTCGCCGTGCCGCGCTCGGGGTGATCCGGCTGGTGCTGGGGAACGGGGTTCGGGTTGGGCTTTCCGGTGTGATTTCGCGCGCCTATTTCGAGGACCTGCTGGTTCCTTGGGCTAAGTCATACCGGTTGCGCCGCATCCTTGCTCAAGAGGTATCCGTCACAGATTTCTTTGCGGGTGAATACCAGGATGGTCAGCCGGTAGACATCTTCCTCGGAAAAGACGCGGTTCGCGCGTCTTTCGGTGTAGATAAAGTGCTGGTGACCGATCCTGCGACGCAGCAAACCAGCGCGCCGGCCTATTCGGCGGCGATAGCGCCCGACGATTTGGCTTCCGACCTCCTCGCCTTCTTCCACGACCGCCTCAAAGTCTACCTCCGCGATCAGGGCATCCGTCACGATGTGATCGACGCCTGCCTCGCCATGCCGGGTAATGACGATCTCACCCTGCTGGTCAAACGTGCCGAGGCCCTGTCGGACTTCCTGAAAACTGAAGACGGCTCCAACCTGCTCCAGGGCTTCAAGCGCGCCAACAACATCCTGACCCAGGCCGAACAAAAGGACGGCGTCGAATATTCCTTCGGCGCCGATCCGAAATTCGCCGAAACGGATGAGGAACGCGCCCTTTTCGCCGCGCTCGACACGGCGGAGAAAGCCATCGCCCCCGCCATCACGACCGAGGATTTCCCGGCCGCCATGGCCGCGCTCGCAAAACTCCGCGCGCCCATCGACGCCTTCTTCACCGCCGTCCAGATCAACACGGAGAACCAGACGGTGCGCCGCAACCGCCTGAACCTGCTCCACCGGATCCGCGCGGCGGCGGAACCCGTGGCCGACCTGACCCGGATCGAAGGCTGATCCCCGACCGGCGGCAGGCGCTGCGAAGGCGGTGGCCGCCCTCAGCCGCCAGCTTGCCCTGACCCCGCCAACCGATGGCGGGGCCGGCCCCCCCACCGGATCTCCCCCATCCTCTCTGCTCAAATATCCTACGGGGTGCGGGGGGGGTGAAACCCCCGCTCACCGCTTGCCGCTTGGCACCCCGCCGGCCAGACCGTATCCTGCCCGCAGGAATGCCGCAGTGCAGGAACCCGCCCGTGCAGAAACACGATCCCTTCGCCCGTCTTCAGCCCATCACGCCGACGGCCCCGATCCGGCCCGAGACGCATGGCTGGCGCGCGAAATGCCTGCAACGGCTGATCCGGCTCGACTTGCCGGTTCCCATCACCGTCGCGCTGCCGGCCGAGATGATCCGGGCCATCGCCCAGGGCGCGCCGGTCGAGGCGGCGGCGATCCTCGCGCATTTCGGCCCCGATCCGCTGGTTTCGGTCCGGCCCAGCCCGGAAAACCCCGACTGGGGCGGACCGGCGACCGTGCTCAACATCGGGATGAACGACACGCGCCATGCGCGGCTGACCGAAACCCATGGGGCTGGGGCGGCGGATGCGCTTTATCTGCGCTTCATCCAGACCTATGCCACCCATGTCGCGCGCCTCGACTTCGACATGTTCGATGCGGGTGCTGTCTCGCCCGCCGCGATCCGCGACGCGCTTTCCCAATACGAACGCGAGATGGAGGAACCCTTCCCCCAGGACGCCGCGACTCAACTCGGCGCCGCCCTTCGTTCCATGGCCCGCGCGTGGGAGGGGACGACCGCCCGCCTGCTGCGTCAGGCCAAGGGCGCGCCGGCAGAGGCGGGTCTGGGCCTTGTCGTCCAGGCCATGGCCCAGGGTTTCGGCCCCGGCATTTCCGGCTCCGGCACGATCCAGTTCGTCGACCCCGCGACCGGCAACCCGCTGGTCAAGGGCCGCTACAAGGGCCAGGCGCAGGGGCGCGCCGACCTCGCCGACGGCGATGCGATCTATCTGACCCGTGACCCGCGCGGCGCCTCGCTTGAGGATCTTGCGCCCGGGCTTTTCGCCGATCTGATCCGCTATGGCGCCTCCTGCCGCACCCGGCTTCGCGAGGAAATGCAGATCGAATTCACCATCGAGGACGGCAAACTGTCGGTCCTCGATGCGGTGAAGGTCGCCCGCAACTCGCGCGCGGGGCTTAAGATCGCCGTGGCGCTCGCTCGCGACGGCATCATCCTGCCGGAAGAGGCGGTGCTGCGGGTCGAGCCGCGCGCCTTGTCGGAACTGCTGCACCACCAGATCGACCCCGGCGGGCCGCGCGACCTTCTGGCGCGCGGCATTGCGGCCAGCCCTGGTGCGGCCGTGGGGCGGATCGTCTTTTCCTCGCACGCCGCCCAGGCCAGCGCCGCCCGGGGGGAGCCTTGCATCCTCGTCCGCCGCGAAACCGCGCCCGAAGACATTCGGGGAATGCACTCCTCGGTCGCCGTCCTGACCGAGCGGGGGGGGATGACCAGCCATGCGGCGGTGATCGCGCGCGGTCTGGGGCTGCCTTGCGTCGCCGGCGCCATGGGCCTCGGCATCGACACGCGCGAGAAACGCCTTGTCGCCGCGGGGGGACGGGTCTTCACCGAAGGGGACCTGATCACCATCGACGGCACCAGCGGCGAGGTGCTGGCGGGGGCCGCCGAGATGCTGCCCCCCGCGCTCGACGACAGCTTCCGGCAGTTGCTCGCCTGGGCCGATGCGGCGCGCGACATCGGCATCCGCGCCAATGCCGACACACCCGCCGACGCCGAAACCGCCCGCGCGTTCGAGGCGGAAGGCATCGGCCTGTGCCGGACCGAGCACATGTTCTTTGACGAGCAGCGCCTGGTCGTCATGCGCGAGATGATCTTCGCCGATACGCCCCAGGACCGGGCGGCGGCGCTGGCGCGGCTGCTTCCGATGCAACGCGCGGATTTCGTGCAGCTTTTCGACATCATGCAGGGCCGTCCGGTCTGCATCCGCCTTTTCGATCCGCCCTTGCACGAATTCCTGCCGCACAGCCGCGAGGGCTTGCGCGAACTGGCGGAGGCGCTGGACCGCCCGCTGTCCGAGGT
>JAATGA010000046.1 GCA_015654855.1 Rhodobacterales bacterium | reverse complement strand
CCGGCGGCGGCGTCGATGATCGCGACATCCGCCGGGCGCATTCCCGGAACCGCCGCCGCCACCAGATGCCGCAACGCCTGCGCCTGCGCTTTGCCTGGACCGCCGGTCGCCGTCGTGACGGTGACGCTGGCGGTGGGCGCGACCTGGCGCGAGAAGGGCTGGTCGACCTGGCGGGCGATATGCACCCGCGCCGCGCGAATTGCCGGATTGGCGAGGATGGTCCGCGCCAGCTCCCCCTCCTTCGCGCGCCAGTAGGCCGCGTCGAAAATCTGCGTCGTGGTGCCAAAACCCGACAGCCCGTCGAGAAGTTCGTAACCCGCGCCGGAATTGGCCGGCAGCCCCTCTGCCGCGAGGGTCATGCGCAGGCGGTCGCGGTCGGCCTCCGGCACGCGGATCGAATCGCCGGCGATGTCGTAGCTGACGCCCTGCCGTTCAAGTGCCGCGACGACATCGCCCGCGGCCTGCGGGTCCAGCCCGGCATAGAGCAGCGCCATCTGCGGCGCCCCCCCCATCCGGGCGAGCAGCAGAATCGCGGCGAACATCGCCGCCGTCGCCCCCGCGATAAGAAGCTTCTTTCGCGTATCCAGCTGCTGCCAAAGGGAAATCGGGCTTTGCACCGATGTGGCTCCTTAAGACCGGGTATTCTGCCCCGTGGCATCAGACATGGCGTATCGGGCTTAACAGACGGTTAGTGACCTTGGGTCTATCGTCGCCCTGAACGAAAAAGGAGGCAACGATGGCCGATGCGCTGGCCGATGCGGGCGAGCCGCAGCCGAAACGGGGGAAACTGCCGCTTTTGCTCGGCGGGGTGCTGGCGCTCCTGCTGGGGGCGGGCGGGTTCTATGCCACCTGGTCGGGCCTGATTCTGTCCGGGGGCGCGGTGCCTGCGGAAAGGACGGTCGCGTCCACCGTGGCCTTCGTGCCGCTGCCGCCGGTCATGCTGACCCTGCCGCAAGAGGCGGGGGCACGGTTCCTGCGCATGACCGCGCAGCTCGAGGTCGAACGCAATCATGCCGAAGAGGTTGCGGCGCTGACGCCGAGGCTGCTCGACGTGCTGAACGGCTATCTGCGCGCGGTCGATACCCGCGATCTGGAAAGCCCGCCGGCGCTGGTCCGCCTGCGGGCGCAGATGCTGCGCCGCGTCCAGCTTGTCAGCGGGCCGGGCCGCGTGCGCGATCTTCTGATCACCGAATTCGTCATCAACTGAAGGGGGCGGAATGGAAATCCTGTCTGACATCCTGCTCGCGGCCGGTGCGTTCGGCGCGGCGGTCTATTGCTATGTCCTGTCGCTGCGGCTGCGGCGGTTCACCACGCTGGAAAGCGGCATGGGCGGTGCGATCGCCGTGCTGTCTGCGCAGGTCGACGACATGACCCGCGCGCTGGAGGCGGCGAAGGCCACCGCCGGCAACTCGACACGCGATCTGCGCGCCTCGACCGAGCGGGCCGAATCGGTCGCGATGCGGCTGGAGTTGCTGGTCGCCTCGATGCACGATCTGCCACAAGCGCCGGCAGCGCGGCCCGCCGCGACGCCCACGCCGGAGCCTGCGGGGCGGCGTGTCCGGCTGGTGCGGCGGGGCGGGCGGGCGACGGTCGGGGTCGCGGGATGACCGTCGCGCCGAAAGCCGCAGCGACACGGTTCGGCCGGCCACGCATTACCCTGTCCGGCGCACGGCGGCGCGGTGTCGGGCGGCGTGGACCGCGCTGTGGGGCTCTGACGATTCTCGCGCTGTTCCTCGCCGCCTCGGCCGCGCTGCGGCTCGGCTCAGGCATCGGCACCGCTCTGGCGCTCGTCCCCGACGATGCGCTGCCGCCCGCGCCGGCGCAATGCGCCGCGCCGCCCGGCGAGGTCGCGGCGGCGCTTGCGGAAAAGGCCGCGGCCCTGTCGGTGCGCGAGGCGGCGCTGTCGGAACGCCTGGCGGCCCTGTCGCTGGCCGAAGAGGCGGCGGCCAGGCGAATCGCGGAAATGCAGGCGACCGAGGTCGCGCTGAACGCGACCATCGCGAAGACCGACGGCGCGGCGGCGTCCGATATCGACCGGCTGGTCGCGATCTACGAGGTGATGAAACCCGCCGAGGCGGCGGCGATCTTCGACACGATGGCCCCCGATTTCGCTGCCGGCTTTCTCGGCGCCATGCGGCCCGAGGCGGCGGGGGCAATTCTCGGCCGGATGGCGCCCGAGACGGCCTATGGCGTTTCCGCCCTGATCGCCGGCCGCAACGCCCGCGCCCCGAAGAACTGACCGGCGAAACCGCCGGCCACCTTAAGCCCAATCTTAAGCTTCGTCTGAAAAGCTCGGGCCGCGCGCCGCAGGCAGGACGGAAGACAGGAAAAGACAGCCATGTTCGGAATAGTCGGTATCGTCGTCATCTTCGTCATGGTCTTCGGTGGGTATATGCTGGCCGGCGGCCATCTTGAGGTTATCCTTCACGCCCTGCCGTTCGAGATGATCATGATCGGCGGCGCGGCGGTCGGGGCGTTCCTCTTGTCCAACGATATGGCCGGGGTGCGTCAGACCATGCGCGACATCCTGAAGGTGTTCCGCGGCCCGCACTGGCAACCGCAGGATTACCGCGATCTGCTCTGCCTGCTGTTCGAGCTTGTGCGCCTCGCGCGCAGCAGCCCCGTCGCGCTGGAGGAACATGTCGAAAATCCCGAAGGTTCGGCGATCTTTTCCCGCTATCCGCGCATCCTCGCCGATCACGAGGCGGTGGATCTGATCTGCGACACGTTGCGCGCCGCCTCGATGAACTACGACGACCCCCATCAGGTCGAAGAAGTGCTCGACAAAAGGATGGAGCGGGCGCAGGAACACGCGCTGCATTCCAGCCATGCGCTGCAATCCATGGCCGATGCGCTGCCGGCGCTCGGCATCGTCGCGGCGGTGCTGGGGGTGATCAAGACCATGGGCGCCATCGACCAGCCACCCGAAGTTCTGGGCAAGATGATCGGCAGCGCCCTGGTCGGCACCTTTCTCGGTGTCTTCCTCGCCTATGGCCTCGTCGGTCCCTTTGCCGCGCGGGTGAAGACCGTGGTCGAGGATGACAGCAGTTTCTATCAGCTCATCCGCGAGGTTCTGATCGCCAACCTCTACAATCACCCCGCCAATATCTGCATCGAGGTCGGCCGGCAGAACACGCCGCATCACCTTCGGCCGAGCTTCAACGATGTCGAAAACGCCCTGCGCGGACTGAAGGATGCGGCATGATGCGGACATTGTGGCTGGCTTTGCTCGTCTGGTGCCTCGGCCTGCCCGCCGCCGCGCAGGTGGTGCGGGTGGCCTCGGGCGCGCATGACGGCTTCTCGCGGCTGGCGCTGCAATTGCCGGCCCCGGCGGACTGGCATCTGCAACGGGTGGCAGATGGCTACGAGCTGCGGATCTCGGGGCAAAACCGCTATGACATCAGCAATGTCTACCGTTTCATTGGGCGAGAGCGGCTGGCGGCGATCTGGGCGGATCCGAACACCGGGGCGCTGAAGCTCAGCCTGCGCTGCAACTGCCATGCGATCCCTTTCGCCTATCGCCCCTCGGTCATCGTCGTCGATCTGCGCGACGGCCCGCCCCCGCCCGGCTCGGCCTTCGAACTTGGCGCCGACGGCCTGCCGATGCCGCCGCTTGCGGTGCAGGCCCCGCCGCGCCCGCGCCCGCGTCCCGCAGGGACGCGCGATTACGACTGGATGGCCATCGCGCTCGAACGGCAAAAACGCGCCGCCGCACGCCTGTCGGGCGAGGCAGAAGCCGTCGCGGCCCCGGTTACCGAAGAGGTTCCCCATTCCGCCGAACCGCTGCGCGAGGCGTTGCTGTTGCAGATGAGCCGTGGCGCGGCCGCCGGCCTGGTCCAGATGGACGGCGCGCTTCCCGGTCCGCGCGTGAAGGGGGCGGCCGGCGTCACCACCTCGCAGATCCTGATTACCGATGCGCCGGGCCAGCTCTCGGCCCGGCTCGAACCGGTCGCCGCCGCAGGCCAGAGCTGCCCGACGGCGGAGCAGCTTGCGCTTCAGGATTGGGCGCCGAAGGGGTTGGTCGCGCTCGCCTTAGCGCCGGCCCGCGCCGGATTGCTGGCCGAATTCGACCGCCCGGATCCACAGGCGGTCGGCCGCGCCACACGCTTTCTGTTGGCGATCGGCTTCGGAGCCGAGGCGCGGGGGATGCTCGACGCCTTTCCCGCCGATCTGCCGGATGCGCCGCTGTGGCGCAGCCTGTCCTATATCCTCGACGGCGAGCGCGATCCGTCGCCCGCCTTTCGCGGGCTTGCCGCCTGCGAGACGCCGGCGGCGCTCTGGTCGCTGCTGACCGATCCCGGCCCGACCGCCGGCGATGCCATCGCCATGCAGGCCGCGCTTGCCGCCTTTTCCGCGCTCCCGCCCGATCTGAGAGAGCTGATCGGGCCGCCGCTTGCCGAACGACTGCTGTCCATCGACCGCAAGGCGGCGGCGGAAACCGTGCGCGGGGCGGTGGTGCGCGCCCCCGGAGCGCGCAGTCCGCGCGTGCGGGTGATGGAGGCCGATCTTGCCCTTGCAAGAGGCGACAGCGCCGGGGCCGAGGCCCTGGCCCGCCCGGTGGTCGAGGCGCCCGGCCCTTCCACGCCCGAGGCTTTGGCAGCCCTGGTCGAGGCGCGGGTCGCGCAGAACCTGTCGGTCTCCCCCGAAGAGGTCACGACGCTTGAGGCATTGCTGCGCGAGCGCGCAGGCGATGCCAGTGCGGCACGGCTGACCTATGCCCTGACCCTCGCCCGGGCGGCATCGGGCAATTTCGAGGCGGCTTTCTCTGGCCTGGCCGCAGCCCCGGTCGCCGAGGCGCGATTATGGGAAATGCTCGCGCAGGGCGGTTCGGACGACGCGCTTGTTACCGTCGCCTTGTCGCGCCGCCCGACGGTGGCGGCGATTGCGCAGGCGCATCGGATCGCCGAGCGGCTGATCGGCCTCGGGCTTGGCAAAGCGGCGGATGTCTGGCTCGCGGCCCTGCCGGACCCGGATCCTCTCCTGTCCGCCCGGGCCGCGCTGGCCGAACAGGACGGCCGGGCGGCGCTGCGCCGACTGGAGGGGAGTGCCGCGCCCGAGGCGGATCATATCCGCGTGGCAGCTTTGACCCTGCTTGGCGCCGATGCCGAGGCGGCGGAGGTTTTGTCCCGGATCGGCGACGCGCCCGCGCGCCAGAAAGCCGAGGTTCGCGCCCGGGACTGGGCCGGGGTCGCGGCGAATGGCGGCGACGCCTGGCGCAAGATCGCAGGGATCATGGTGCCGCCGTCGGCGGCTGATCCGACCGGCGCACCCCCCGCCGAGGGCACCCCGCCAATCGGGGAGCCCGGACCGCTCGCCCGTGCCCGCGCCCTGGCGGAGCAAAGCGCGGATGACCGTGCCCGGATCGAGGCGTTGCTGCTCGCGGTGGCAGAACCCTGAGGTTGCGGATGATGAGGCAGAGTCGGGAAAGTAAATCTCCCGATAACCATTTCGGTAACCATCTCGCAAGAACCTGCCGCTAGCCTGACCCAAGGTTCCACCACGGGCACGAATCGTGACGTCAAGCCGAACATCCCTCTCTCTCGCTGTACTCTCCGGGCTGCTTCTCGCCGCGGATACGGCCTGTGCCGCATCGGATGGCTATGCCTGCCTGTCCGCCGCCGACCGGGCCGCGACAGAGCTTTCGGTGCCGGATGCGCTGTTGCGCGCGATCACCATTGTGGAAACCGGCCGGGGCGCCGGGCGGGATCCCTGGCCCTGGACGATCAACAGCCAGGGCAAGGGGCATTGGTTCGCCACCCGTGCCGAGGCAGAGTCCTTCGCCCGCAGCGAAATCGCCGCCGGCCGGGACCAGTTCGACATCGGCTGCTTCCAGATGAACGTCCGATGGCACAGCCGGCGCTTCGCCTCGGTCGAGGCGATGTTCGACCCGCTGGCGAACGCGCGCCGGGCGGCGGAGTTCCTTCGCGAGCTCCATGCCGAAAAGGGCAGCTGGACCGAGGCCGCCGCCGCCTATCACTCGCGCGACCCGGATCTGGCGCGCGCCTATCTGGAACGCGTCGCGGGAATCGTCGGCCAGGCGCCCGCGGCCGGCGCCGAAACGACCCGGGTCGCAGCGGCGGAAGCCGCGCCCGCGCCACGCCTGAACCGTTATCCGCTGCTGACCGGAGGGGCGGCAGGCGGGCGGGGATCCCTGGTCCCGGTGACACCCGGACGCGGCCGCCTGATCGGAGGAGGATGAATGCCGAAATTCTCGCGACGGGAGCTTTTTCAGCCGACCGTCCTGCTTGCCCTGGCGCTGATGGCGGTGATCGCGATGATGGTCTTGCCGGTGCCGGCATGGCTGATCGACATCGGCCTCGCACTGTCCTTCGCGCTGGCGATCCTGATGCTGACGGTGACGCTGTTCATCGAACGCCCGCTGGATTTTTCGGCCTTCCCGACCATCCTGCTGGCCTCGCTGATGCTGCGGCTGTCGCTGACCGTCTCCTCCACCAAGCTGATCATCGGCGAGGGGCACAGCGGCACGGCCGCCGCCGGCCATGTGATCGAGGGATTCGCCAGTTTCATCATGGGCGGCAACCTGTTGCTTGGCGTCGTGATCTTCTGCGTGCTGATGATCGTGAACTTCATGGTCATCACCAAGGGCGCCGGCCGTATGGCGGAGGTCGGGGCGCGCTTCGCGCTGGACGGCCTTCCCGGCAAACAGATGGCGATCGACGCCGACATGTCCGCCGGCGCCATCGGCCATGCCGAGGCCAAGGTGCGGCGCGAACGCGAACTGGCCGAGACGACCTTCTTCGGCTCGCTGGACGGGGCGTCGAAATTCGTCAAGGGCGATGCGGTGGCCGGCTTGTTGATCACGCTTCTGAACATCTGCATCGGGCTGATCGCCGGCATCGCGCTGCATTCCATGCCGATGGGCCAGGCGTTCGAGACCTATGCCATCCTGACGGTGGGCGAGGGGCTGGTCAGCCAGATCCCGGCCGTGATCATCTCGGTCGCGACGGCGCTGCTGCTGGCGCGCGGCGGGGCGACGGGGGCGGCGGATGTGTCCTTCTTCGCCCAGCTTGGCCGCTATCCGGCGGCGCTCGCCACGGTGGCGGGGTTGCTGTTTCTCTTCGCTCTGGTGCCGGGAATGCCTTTCCTGCCCTTCGCGACCGGCGCGGCGGCGCTTGGCGCGGCGGCCTGGTTCGGCGCGCGCAAGGCGGCGAGGCCCGACCTGCCCTCCGCGACCGCGGCAGAGCCAGCGCGGCCCCGCCCCTTGGGCGACGTGCTGGATTTCGACGAGATCCACATCGAATTCGCCGGCGATCTGGTGGCGATGGTGCTCGACCCCGCGACCGGGATCGACAGCCGGATAGCCAATATGCGCCTGCATGTCGCGACGACCTGGGGCATCGTCCTGCCCGAGATCCGACTGACCGACGAGCCTTCGCTTGGCCCCGGAAACTATCGCATCCGCATTCAGGGCGTCGAACACGCCCATGCCCGGCTGCGGCCCGGCCATGTCCTGGCCCTGCTGGCCGAGGGGGTCGAGGCCCCGCCCGGAGAGGATGCGCGCGAGCCGGTCTATGGCGCCGCCGCCCGCTGGCTGTTGCCCGAACGACAGGAGGATGCGGCGCTGGCCGGTCTGACCGTGGTCTCGCCGACCGAGGTTCTGGCAACCCATCTGCTGGAGGTGATCCGGGCCAATCTCGCGCGCCTGCTGTCGCTGCGCGGGCTGAGGCGGTTGCTGGACGAATTCACCAATGTCTCCGACACCGCCCGGGGCGAGGCGAACCGCAAGCTGCTGGACGAGCTGGTGCCGGAAAAGGTGCCGGTCGAACTGCTGCTCGCCGTGCTGCGGCTGCTGCTGGAGGAAAGGGTCTCGATCCGCAATCTGCCGCTGATTCTCGAATCCATCGCGGCGGGGCGCAGCCTCGGCAGCCCCGAGGCGGTCTGCGAATATGTCCGGCAGAAACTCGGCTTCCAGCTTGTCGCCGAACTGCGCCGCGACGACGGGACGATCCCGCTGATCCAGCTTGCGCCCGATTGGGAAAAACTGTTCGCGAGCCACCAGATCGACGGGGAAAAGGGGCAGCGCGACGTTGCCTTGCCGCCCGACCAGTTCGGCCGCCTCGCCTCCGCGCTGGCGGACCGGCTGCACCGCGCGACCGAGGCCGGAAACATGCCGGCCTTCGTCACCTCGTCGCTCCGCCGACGGTTCCTGCGCACGGTGCTGACCGCGAAAGGCCTGACCGCGCCCGTCCTGTCCTACGAGGAAATCGGGATGGAGGCGCGCCCCGCCATGGTCGGCCTGGTGCCGGCATGATCCCTTTGCTGGAAGAACTGGCCCAGGCCAACGGCCTCGCGCGGGACTGGCTGCCGGCGGCGGTGTTGGTGTTTTTGCGCGTGGGCGCGGCGATGTCGCTCGTCCCCGGCTTCGGCGAGCAATGGGTGCCGATGCGGGTGCGGCTGGCGCTGAGCGTGGTGTTCACCATGACCACCCTGCCGGCCGTCGCCGGTCGGTTGTCGGGCCTCGACCTGCTGCCGGCGGGTGCGATCGAGGTGGCGGCGGGCCTGATCCTCGGCATCGGGCTGCGACTGCTGATCCATTGCCTGCAAATCGCGGGGGCGATCGCCGCCCAGGCCAGTTCGCTGGCGCAGTTGTTCGGCGGCGCCGGGGTGGAACCGCAGCCGGCCATCGGTCATCTGCTGACCATCGCGGGCCTGGCGCTGGCGGTGGCTTTCGGGCTGCATGTGAAGCTCGCCGCGCTGCTGATCAGTTCTTACGATCTGTTCCCGCCCGGCCTGCGTCCCGCCGCGAACGAGGCCGCCGGCTGGGGCATCGCCCATGTCTCACGCAGCTTCGCCCTGGCCTTCAGCATCGCGGCGCCTTTCGTCCTGGCCTCGGCGGTCTATAACCTGGCGCTCGGCGCCATCAATCGGGCGATGCCGCAGTTGATGGTCTCTTTCGTCGGCGCGCCGGCGCTGGCCGCGGGCGGGCTGATCCTGCTGGCTTTGGCCGTGGCCCCGGCCCTGGCTATCTGGCGCGAGGCGGTCGAGGTCTATCTCGCCAACCCCCTGGCCCCACCGCGATGAGCGAGGACCAGCAGGAACGCACGCACGACCCACGCAGCGCCGCCTGGAGGAGGCACGCAAGCGCGGCGACGTGCCCCGCTCCACCGATCTGACCTCGGCGGCCGGATGGTTGGGGTTGATCCTCGCCCTTGCGATATGGGGATCCGGCATCGTGTCGGACCTCGGAAGCGCAGGAATGATCGTGCTGGGGCAGTCCGACCGGATTGCCAGCGGCTTCCCCCCGGCGTCAAGCACCGGCGGCGGGATGCAGATCGGTCTGACCTGGCAAGTGCTGCGCGCGCTGATCCCGGTGTTCCTTTTGCCCATGGCGCTGGCGGCCCT
>JAATGA010000416.1 GCA_015654855.1 Rhodobacterales bacterium | reverse complement strand
GAAAGAGGACATGCCCTGGGTCCACCTCGACATCGCGGGGACGGCCTCGCTGAAATCCGCCGGGGGGATGGAGGATATGACCATGGACATGGGCGGGGCCGCCACCGTCGCGGGCACCTTGCGGGCGCTGGCTTTGCGCAAAGCGCGCGCGAATGTCGTGGGGCTGGTCGGCCTGGTCGAGAACATGCCCGACGGCAAGGCGCAGCGGCCGGGCGACATCGTGCGGTCCATGAAGGGCGATACGATCGAGGTGATCAACACCGATGCCGAAGGCCGGCTCGTCCTGGCCGATGTGCTCTGGTATGCGCAGGAGCGGTTCGCGCCCGCGGGCATGGTCGACCTCGCCACGCTGACCGGGGCGGTGATCGTGGCCCTGGGGCATGAGAACACCGGCGTCTTCTCCAACGACGATCCGCTTTGCGAGGCGCTGCTGGCGGCGGCGAAGGCCGAGGGCGAGGGCGCCTGGCGCCTGCCGATGGGGCCGGGCTATGACGCGAAGCTGAAAAGCCGGCTGGCCGATATGGTCAACTCCTGCGGGCGGGACGCCGGGTCGATCACGGCGGCGCAGTTCCTGCGGCGCTTCGTGAAAGAGGACATGCCCTGGGTCCACCTCGACATCGCGGGGACGGCCTCGCTGAAATCCGATTCGGCCTTTGCGCCGAAGGGGGCGACGGGCTGGGGCGTGATGACGCTGGACCGGCTGATCCGCGACCGCTACGAGGCGAAGTGACGGCGGGCTTGCCGGGGCCGGGGCGCCGGATGCGCGCCCCGGGCGCGGGGCGAGGGGACAGGACATCGCCCCCTGTCCCGGCGATGATCGCGGAAGGGCGCAAGGGATGATCCTGTTCTACCATCTGACCCGATCCACCGCCGAAGAGACGGCGGCGACCTTGCTGTCGCGGGCGGCGGATCGGGGGATGCGGGTCATGCTGCGCGGCACCGACCCCGCGGCGCTGGCGCGGCTTGACGATCTTCTGTGGCTGCACCCGGAAGAGGGGTTTCTGCCGCATGGAATGCAGGGCGGTCCGCATGACGCCGATCAGCCGATCCTGATCGGCACCGGGGCGGCGACGAACGGCGCGGTCGCACTGATGCTGACCGGCGGGGCCGGGGTTTCCGAGGACGAGGCGCGCGCGATGGAACGGGTCTGGATCCTGTTCGACGGCGCGGATCCCGCGGCGCTGGCCCATGCCCGTGGCCAGTGGTCGCAGTTGACCGCCGCCGGCCTTCCCGCGCAATACTGGTCCGAGGAAAGCGGCCGCTGGGAAAAGCGGGCAGGCAAGAACGAATGACCGGAACCTGCCCCCGACCCCCGCGTTGATCCGCAGCAATACTGGAGAGTTCCGATGAAGCCCAAGGATTTCGACGCCTTCGACAAACGTATCGAGGCGAAGGCCCGCCAGATGTGGGAGGCCGCCGGCCGCCCCGAGGGCGGTTTCGCCCCCTATCTCGACGATGCCAAAGGCCTGCTGGAGATCTCGGAAAACCCCGAGGCCGGCCGGATCAGCATAGAGGAATCGGCGAAACCGGTGATCAACACCCTGGTCGATGTGGAAAACCAGGGCGAATTCCCCGGCCTGTCCGATCAGGGCGACAAGCAGCTTTTCCCCGCCGCGCAACAGACGGTCGAGGTGCCGCTGCCGCCCGAGGCGAAAGAGAAAGAGTGATCCCCGCCGCCCTGCCGGCCTCGGCGAACGAAAGTGCACAGCGCCGGTCTGCGCAGCCAGGGCGGTGAATCCCGGCAACACCCCTTTCCCTCGTCATCCCGGAAAAAATATCCCCGGGGGTGAGGGCGCAGCCAAAGGGGGGCAGACGGCCCCCCTCATCCCGTCGGCCACATGACCGCCGTTCGCGCGCCTGGCGCGACGGCGGGATCTGAATGGGGCGGCGGCCCGGCTTTGCCCGGATGCCACATCCCGTCAGCACAAAGGCCGCCCATGGGGAGCGGCCTTTTGGTTGCAGGACTGGTCCCGCGCGGCATGAGGGTGTTTCCAACCCCTGCGCCGGTCGCCCCGGTCAGAGCAGCGATTTCACCAGGCTGACGGTATCCCCGGCGGTGATGCCGAACTCCTTGTAGAGCCGGTCGGCAGGGGCAGAGGCGCCGAAGCTGTGCATCCCCACGAACCCCGCCTTCGCCTCGCGCCCGCGCTCGCCCAGAAGCCAGCGGTCCCAGCCGCCGGCGCGCACGCCTGCCTCGATGGCGACGCGCACCGGGCCTGCGGGCAGGACCTTCTTGCGCCAGGCCTCGTCCTGGGCCGCGAACAGCTCCATCGACGGCATGGAGACGACGCGGGTGCCGATGCCTTCGGCCTCCAGCGCCTCACGCGCGGCGAGCGCGATCTCGACCTCGGACCCCGTGGCGATCAGGATCGCCTGACGCTTGCCCGTCGCCTCGGCGAGGATATAGGCGCCTTTCGCGGTCAGGTTCTGCGCCGTATGGGTCTTGCGCACCGTCGGCAGGTTCTGCCGGCTGAGCGCCAGAACCGAAGGCGTGGTCTTCGACGAAAGCGCGATCTCCCAAGCCTCGGCGGTTTCCACCAGATCGGCGGGGCGGAACACATAAGTGTTCGGCGTGGCGCGGGAAATCGCCAGATGCTCGACCGGCTGGTGGGTCGGGCCATCCTCGCCCAGACCGATGGAATCATGGGTCATCACATAGACGGTGGGCACACCCATCAGCGCCGACAGCCGCATGGACGGGCGGGCATAATCGGTGAAGCACATGAAGGTGCCGCCATAGGGCCGCACACCGCCATGCAGGACCATGCCGTTCATCGCCGCCGCCATCCCGTGTTCGCGGATGCCGTAATAGATGTAGCGGCCCTTGCGATCCTCGGAGGTGAAGGAGCCCAGATCGGCGGTCTTTGTGTTGTTCGATCCCGTCAGGTCGGCCGAGCCGCCGATGGTTTCCGGCGCGATCGGGTTCACCGCGGCCAGGACCTTTTCGGATGCGGCGCGGGTGGCGATCTTCGGCAGCGCCTCGACGGCGGCTTTCTTGACCGCGCGGATCGTGGCGGCCAGCTTCGGCGCCGGCTCCAGCGAGAAGATGCGCAGGAATTCGGCCTGCTTCGCGGCCGGGAGCGTGCCGAAACGCGCGTCCCAGGCGGCGCGGGCGGCGGCGCCGCGCTGGCCCTTGGCCTCCCATGCCGCCTTGATGTCGGCGGGGATGACGAAGGGGCCGTCGGCCCAGCCCCAGGTGGCGCGTGCGTCTGCGATCAGCTTCGGATCGGTCAGCGCGCCGTGACCCTTGGACGTGTCCTGGACCGAGGTGCCAAGCGCGATATGCGTCTTGCAGGCGATGAAAGCGGGCCGGGGGCTGGCCTTGGCGGCGGTGAGCGCCCGGTCGATGTCGTCCGGGTCATGACCGTCGCAGTCGAACACGTCCCAGCCGCTGGCCGCGAAGCGCGCCTTCTGGTCGGTCACATCCGAGAGCGACACCTTGCCGTCGATGGTGATGCCGTTGTTGTCCCACAGCACGATCAGGCGGCTGAGCTGCTGCTTGCCGGCAAGGGCCAGCGCCTCCTGGCTGACGCCCTCCATCAGGCAGCCGTCGCCGGCGATGACGTAAGTGTGGTGGTCCTGCACCTTCGCCCCCCAGCGGGCGCGCAGGTTTTCCTCGGCGATGGCGAAACCGACCGAGTTGGAAATGCCCTGTCCCAGCGGGCCGGTGGTCGTCTCCACCCCCGAGACATGGCCGTATTCCGGGTGACCGGCGGTTTTCGCGCCCCATTGGCGGAAGTTTTTGATCTGCTCCAGCGTCACATCGGCATAGCCGGTCAGGTAAAGCAGCGCATAGATCAGCATGGATCCATGGCCCGCCGACAGGATGAACCGGTCGCGGTCCGGCCAGCGCGGCGCGGCGGGGTCGAACTTCAGATGCCGGTCGAACAGGACCGTCGCCACATCCGCCATGCCGAGCGGCATACCGGTGTGACCGGAATTCGCGGCGGCGACCGCATCCAGCGTCAGGACGCGGATCGCGGCGGCCTGCCGCCAATGTTCGGGATGGCGGGCGCGCAGGGTCTCGATATCCATGTCCGGGCTCCTCCTGTCAGGGTTACCGGCTCTTACCACCGCCGGTGGCAGTTGCAAGCAGACCCCGGGCGCGGGCGGGACGGATGCGCCGAAAAGCGGCGATTGACGCGCCCCGCCGGGCGGAAAGGATAGGGGTTGACGCCCCGCGCCACGATTCGCACCATGGGGCGCCACGAAAGAACGGCAGCCGCGTCCCGGCCCGGCGAAGATCGCCGCCGCCCGGGGCCGCGAAGGGGAAGGGCATGGATCAGATCACAGAGCTTGAGCGTCGCATCGCCGCGGCGCTGGACCGGATAGGTCTGGGGCTGGAGACGCTGGCCCTTTCCGCCGCATCCGCGCCGCAGGACGACGGATCGGCCTGGACGACGGACGAACCGGTGGACGAGACGGGGGGCGAAGCCGCCGCCGAGATCGCCCGGCTGACCGAGGAACTGGCGGCCGAGCGTGCCGCCGCCGAACAGACCGCCGAACAG
>JAATGA010000393.1 GCA_015654855.1 Rhodobacterales bacterium | reverse complement strand
TGGTGACGCATCACGGCTCGCGCGGGCCGGGCAGCCTGCTCTACAAGGGCGGCATGGAGGTGGCCGAGCGGTTCCACCGGGCGCTGTCGCCTGCGACGCAGAAGCAGAACGCCTGGATCCCCGCCAGCACCAACGATGTCGCGATTGCTGGAAAGCGCGACAGATCATCCGCCGCTGGACCAGGGCCAACCACAACACCCCGCACCAGGCCGCGACGGAACGGCTGAGGGCCGCAGCCGGGTGATCGCCTCCGGAACGAGCGCAACTCCGCCTTTCGCCGGGGCGATCTGTTCCTGCACTGCAAAGGCGCGACCCCGGCCTGGGGGACTATGCCGAGGATGCCACCGGCCTGACCCTCATCCCGCTTAACATGGCGGAGCCGGTTCTGATCGCCAGAGGCCGCGATGCCGGTCATGCTTTGGGGTTCGCGCCCCATGGCGCAGGGCGCAACTTCTCGCGCGGCGAACACCGCCGCCGCATGGGGGCGATCACGCCCGCGCAGATGCCGGCGGCTCCTTGGACGGTTCGGCTTCGTGAGCCGATGCCCGGTCCCGTTGACATCGCGAAGTTGAAGGGGACCATACCCCCGGGGGGCCGCGCAAGCCCCGGAAACGGCGAAGCGCGTGGGTCGGGAACAGACGGTGTTGCGGTTCCGGGGCTGCCCCGCGAGCTGAATGCCAGTATCGGTCGGGATCGTATGGATACCGCGGGGCACGGCCGCGAGGAGGTGTTCCAGAAACTCCCGGGCCGTTTTCCTGTCGGCCCTATCGACCGGTTGCGCGACGGCGAACTTGCCGGTCTGGCCAATGGCTACGAACAGATACGGCTTCCCCTCAGCCGTTTGCGCCTCCGCAATGTCCATGTGGATCGTGCCAGTGGTTCGAGAACCGCTGGCAAGGGCCACATGGACATTGCCGATCCGGTTTGTTGCGAATGATCGCAATCGGTGCCGCGAAGGTCAGCCCCCGACGCCGTGGGCGCAGCTGTGGGGCAACAGGAAGACCGCGTCCGCCGGCGCGACGCCCACCCGGATGCGACAGCCATAGGTCGCGGACAGCAGATCGTCGCGCAGGATCCGCTCGGGGGGGCCTTGCTCCGCCAGCGCCCCCTTCCGCATCAGCAGGACCGAGGCCGCGAACATCGCCGTCAGGTTCAGGTCATGCATCACGGCGACCACTCCCCCGCCCGCCGCAGCGAAATCCCGCGCCAGCCCCATGACCAGCAACTGATGCCCGATGTCGAGGCTCGATACCGGCTCGTCCAGGAACAGCCAGCGCGGGCGGCCCTCGGGCGAAACCGGGCTGCCGATCTGCGCCAGCACCCGTGCCAGTTGCACGCGCTGCTGCTCGCCCCCCGACAGTTCCTGATAGAGCCGGTGGGCGTAATCCCCCAGACCGACCCGGACCAACGCCGCGCCCGGGCCGTCGGCGCGCAACGGCTCGGCCCCGGCTTCCTGCCCCAGGCGCACCACCTCATGCACGGTGAAGGGGAAGGACAGCCCCCCGGACTGTGGCAACACCCCCCGGATCCGGGCCAGTTCGCCGGGGCGCAGGTCGCGGATCTCGGCCCCGTTCAGAGCGATGCGCCCGCGATAACCGATCTCGCCGGTCAGGGCGCGCATCAGCGTGGTCTTGCCCGACCCGTTCGGCCCAACGATGGCGGTCAGCACGCCGGGTTGCGCGGTCATCCCGACCCCCTCCAGCACCGGCACGCCGCCCAGACGGACGGAAAGCCCCTCGGTCAGCAGCATCGCTATCCCTCCAGCCGGATGCGCTGGCCCAGCAGAATCCACAGGAACAGCGGTGCGCCGGCTATGGCGGTGACAATGCCGATGGGGAGTTCCGCCGGCGCCACGACCAGCCGCGCCACTATATCCGCGCCGGCCAGCAGTACCGCCCCCAGGAGCGCCGCATTCGGCAAGAGCCAGCGGTGATCCGGCCCGCTGGCCAGCCGGACCAGATGCGGCACGACGATGCCGACAAAGCCGATCCCCCCGGCGATCGCCACCGAAGCGCCCGTCGCCGCCGCCACCGCCAGCACGGCGCCGCGTTTCAGCCGCTGCACCTCCACCCCCATGTGCATCGCCGCCGCCTCGCCAAGCGCCAGCGCATTGAGGCCCCGCGCCAGCAGAGGCGACAGCAGCAGCGCGGTCAGGATCAGCGGGGCGGCAAGGACGACCTTGGACCAATGCGCCCCTGAAAGCGAGCCGAGGCTCCAGAAGGTGATGTCGCGCAGGGCCGCGTCGCTGGCCTTGTAGATCATCACCCCCACCAGCGCATTGGCCAGCGCCGCCAGCGCGATCCCGGCCAGCAACATGGTCGCGACCGAGGTTCGCCCGCCGCGCGTCGCAAGGGCGTAAAGCAGGATCACCGCGACCCAGCCGCCGGCAAAGGCGAAAAGCGGCACCAGCGCAGCGGCGGGAAGAAGGCCGAGACCGGCCGGCAGCGCGCCGCCCAGCACGATCGCCGCCACGGCGCCAAGGCTCGCCCCGGCCGAAACGCCGACCAGACCCGGATCGGCCAGCGGATTGCGGAACAGCCCCTGCATCAGCGCGCCCGACACCGCCAGCCCCGCCCCGACCAGCAGACCCATCGCCAGCCGCGGCAGACGGATGTCGAACAGCACGATCCGGTCGCGCAGGGGCAGGTCCCGCCCGGCGAGCCAGGCCCCGAAAGAGTCCGACGCCGAGACATCCGAGGCCCCGGCCCCCAGCGACAGCGCCGACATGACCAGCATCAGCAGCACGAGCACAAGGCACAGCCGCCGCGCGCGCGGACTGCGGTCGCCGCTGCGAACGGGCGCGGCATTGCCGGGGGCGGGGGTGGCCATCAGGCCCTAGTCCGCCGGATAGAGCGCATCGTGCAGCGCATTCGCGGCCTCGGCCGTGCGCGGGCCAAAGCCAAGAAGCAGCAGCCCGTCCATCTTGACCAGCGCCTTCGACGCCGCCGCCGGCGATCCGGCCAGCGCGGGCAACGCGAAAAGTTCTTCTGCGGCTGCCGAATGATCGCCGCCGCGGTCCATCATCACCACCACATCGGGAGCGGCGGCGAGGACCGCCTCGTCGCTCATCGGCTTGTATCCGGTGAAGCCCTGCGCGGCATTCTCCGCCCCGGCCAGGGTCAGAATACCCTCGGCCCCGGTGTCCTGCCCGGCGGCCATGATCCGCCCCCCCGCGGCGGACAGCACGAACAGCGCGCGTTTCTTCGGGCTGATCGCGGCGGCCCGCGCTTCGGCCACGGCCATATCCGACGACAGCCGGGCGGATAGCGCCGCGCCCTCGGCCTGAAGGCCAAGCGCATCCGCCACCATTGCCACCTTTTGCAGAACGCCCTGCGGATCATGTGCCTCGGGCAGCCGGACATAGGCGATGCCGGCGGATTTCAGCACCTCGACCGCGGTTTCCGGCCCGGCATCCGCTTCGGCGAGGATCAGGTCGGGCGCGAGCGACAAAACCCCTTCGGGCGAGAGCGCCCGCAGATAGCCGACATCGGGCAACCGGTTCACCTCGGCCGGCCAGGTCGAGGTCGTGTCGCGCGCGATCAGCCGGTCGGACGCGCCGAGCGCCACCACGATCTCGGTGACCGAACCGCCGAGCGAGACGATGCGCCCGCCCGTCTGCTGCGCCGGTGCGGGGGCACCGATCATGCCGGCGATCAGCGCCAGCATGGGGATGAGCCGGATCGTCTTCATGCCGCATCCTCCGCCAGCAGGCCCTCGGCCAGTTCGTTCCATGCCTCCGGCCCCGCCTCGCTGCGGCGACCGAATATCTGCAAGATCAGCGCGCCCGCCGCATCGAAGGCCTCGACCGAGACGGCATCGCCGCGCTGCGTGGGCTTGTTGACCAGCCAGACCTCGGCCAGGTGGTCGGTGCGCAGATGCATGTCGTGCCCGGGGTCCAACACGTTGATCCATGGACCCATCGGCACGATCCGGTGCA
>JAATGA010000310.1 GCA_015654855.1 Rhodobacterales bacterium | reverse complement strand
CGCGGCGGCGGCGGCCCGGCTCGGCCCGGTGTCGGGCGACGATGAATCGACGTGCAGCATCAGCGCCACGGCTTCGGCCTGTTGGGGTGTCCAGCGGCGGGCGAGGTCGGCTGCGAAGGCGAAGCACTGCTGCTGAAAGGCGTCTATCCCGTCGCCGGCAAGCGCCAGCGTTTCACCCGGGCGCATACGGTCAAGCGCCCGGCCGGAGGCCGTGAAGGCCGGCCCCATCGCCGTCGAAAGATCCACCCGACCGGTCGGCCATTCCGTTCCGATCCCCGCGGCGATCCGGGTCGGAATCGCCTCTTTGACGGCGCGAAGCCGCGCCGTGATATAGAGGCATCCCCACAGGCAGTCGCCGGCACGGGGCAGCAACATCTGCCAGCCGTCGCCGCGATAGCGGGTAAAACTGGCGGCGTCTGAAATGTCGCTCGCGACCTTGGCCAGCAAGGACATCGTCGCCTCGATGCGCGACGGCTCGACAGCGGTCGAGCCGATCAGGTCTCCGGTCAGTATGGCAATCGGCGGGCACATAAAGGAAGGTTGCGGCTTGCAGGTCGAAAACGCAAGCTGAAAGGCTTGCTTTACTCAAATGCAAACGAAACAGCTTGCCTGGTGGCGATGCAAGCCACAGCGCTTGCCGGGCGGATATGCAACGAAAAAGGCTTGCCCCGGTGAGAGGCAAGCCGTTTTCGTTGCCGTTCCGGCGGGCGCTTACATGAACCCGAGTTCCAGCCGCGCCTCGTCGGACATCATCTCCATCCCCCAGGGCGGGTCGAAGACCATCTTCACATCCACCTGTTTGACCCCCGGCACGGCCTCGACCGCATCGGTGACCCAGCCCGGCATCTCGCCCGCGACGGGGCAGCCGGGGGCGGTCAGCGTCATGTCGATGTCGACCTCGTTCTCGGGCGAGATGGTGATGGTGTAGACCAGCCCCAGATCGAAGATATTCACCGGGATTTCCGGGTCGAACACGCTGCGGCAGGCCTCGACCACGCCGTCGTAGAGCGCATGTTCGGTCGACGAGGCTTTGATGAGGGGATCGCCCTCGATCCGTTCGGTGGTCTCGGTCATGACTGTCCTGCCGCGATTGGTTGACCAATTATATAGGAAAACCCTCGGAAGGCGTCCAGAGCCGCGCGGCCTGTCGGAGGGAAGCGCGTGGCGATTGTGCCGGTAAACGGCTTTGCGCCCCCGGCACGCCGGTCATCGCCTTTCGGATTCGCCCGCGTATTCGGCAGGGCAGAGAAGAATTCTCCGCAAGGCGGGGCGTGGAGAAAGATAATTCCCGCGGGGCGGCCAAACATGGAATGGCCCCGGCGGGGAGAGCGGGGGTATGAATAATTCACGACAAAGAAAATCGTCTTTGGTGGCCGCCCGCTGCGTCCGCCGGGCGAGATCACGACGCGCCCGCCGGCCGCACACGCGCCGGGGCCACCCTGACGGAGACCACAGGATGAGACTTTCCTCCATCGCCCTTGCCGCCGCCCTGTCGTTCAGCGCGCTGTCGGCCTGGGCCGATCCGCTGAAGATCGGCGTCGTGCCGGGTGCCTATGCCGACAGCGTAAACACCGCCGCCGAAGAGGCAAAGGCCAGGGGACTGGATGTCGAGGTGGTGGAGTTCAGCGACTGGACCACCCCCAACGTCGCGCTGGCGGCGGGCGATCTGGACCTGAACTTCTTTCAGCACGCGCCGTTCCTGGCCAATGCCAACAAGCAAAGCGGCACCAGCCTGGTCGTCGTGGCGCCGGGGATCCTCGCCAACCTCGGGCTTTACTCGCTGAAGCACAAAAGCTTTGACGAGATCCCGGACGGCGGCTCGGTCGCCATCGCGAACGACCCGGTGAACCAGGGCCGGGGCCTGCTGCTGCTGCAAAAGGCCGGGCTGATCAAGCTGAAGGACGACGTGGGCTTCCTCGGCACGGTCGACGACATCACCGAGAACCCCAGGCACCTGAAATTCACCGAGGTCGAGGGGCCGCAGCTCGCCCGGATCACCGGCGATGTCGATCTGGCCCAGGGCTATCCGCACTTCATCGTGGCGGCGGGGACCTTCGACCCGACCTCGGGGCTGCTCTACTCGGGGATCGAAGACAAGCAGTTCACCGTCTCCTTCGTCTCGCGCGAGGACAACAAGGACGATCCGAAGATCAGGGAATTCATCGACCTGTTCCAAAGCTCGCAGGCGGTGAAGGACCGGATCAACACATCCTTCGCCGGCAGCGACAAGCTGTATATCCTGGCATGGACCGACAAGTGACAGGGCAATCCGCCGCATTCGGGCAGGCGCGGGTTTTCGGGGCGGGGGCGGCGGAAGCCGTCTCCGCCCCTGCGGCCGTCCCGGCCACCGCTGCCGCGACGGGCGCCCGTTCCGCCGGAACCGTCCGGTTCGAGGGGGTGGGCAAGACCTACCGCGCCGCCGCCGGCGAGGTCCGGGCGCTGGACGGCATCGACCTCGACATCCGCGCGGGCGAGATCTTCGGGATCATCGGCCGTTCGGGCGCGGGCAAGTCCAGCCTGCTGCGCACCATCAACCGGCTGGAGAGCCCGACCGAGGGCCGGGTGCTGGTCGATGGCGAGGATGTCGCGCGGCTGGACGAGGGCGGCCTTGTCGGCCTGCGCCGGCGGATCGGGATGATCTTTCAGCATTTCAACCTGCTGTCGGCCAAGACGGTGCGGGCCAATGTCGGCCTGCCGCTGCTGGTCGCAGGCGTGCCCGCCGCCGAAATCGCCACCCGCGTCGACGAGGTGCTGGCGCTGGTCGGGCTGGAAGGCAAGGGCGACAGCTATCCGGGCCGCCTGTCCGGCGGGCAGAAACAGCGGGTGGGCATCGCGCGCGCCCTGATCAGCCGGCCGGAGATCCTGCTGTGCGACGAGGCGACCTCGGCGCTCGACCCCGAAACCACGCTGTCGATTCTGAACCTGCTGCGCGACATCAACCGCCGGCTGGGGCTGACCATCGTGCTGATCACCCATGAGATGAGCGTCATTCGCGAGATCTGCCAGCGGGTTCTGGTGCTGGACCGGGGCCGCATCGCCGAAGAGGGGCCGGTCTGGCAGGTCTTCGGCGCGCCGAAGGCCGAGGCGACGCGCGCCCTGCTGCGCCCGCTGCAACAGGCCCTGCCCGAGGACATCGCCGCGCGCCTGGGAGGGGCGAGACGCTCCCTGCGGGACGGCACGCTGGTCGAGCTGTCCTTCGCGGGCGCGGGGCCGGCCGACCTTGGCGCGCTGGCACAGGCGGCGGGGGCCGGGCTGGCGCTGGTCTCGGCCGCGGTGGACCGGATCCAGGGCCATGCGGTCGGCCGGATCCTGGTCGTCGTCGCGCCGGATGCGCGGATCGAAAACCTGTCGGCGCTGGCCGATGCGACACGGGTGCTGGGCTATGTTCACGACACAGATGATTGATCGCCTGTGGCAGGCGTTCTTCGACACGCTGCCCATGGTTTCGGTCTCCGCCGGGATCGCGGTGCTGGCGGGCATTCCGCTGGCGGTGTTCCTCGTCACCTCCGGCCCGGGGGGCATATTCGCCGCGCCCCGGCTGAACCGGGTGGCGGGCACGCTGGTCAACGGGTTCCGCGCGGTGCCCTTCATCGTGCTGCTGGTGGCGCTGATCCCGTTCACCCGCCTTGTCACCGGCACGACGATCGGGGTCTGGGCCGCGATCGTGCCGCTGGCGGTATCGGCCACGCCCTTCTTCGCCCGCATCGCCGAGGTCTCGCTGCGCGAGGTCGATCCCGGCCTGATCGAGGCGGCGCAATCCATCGGCTGCCGCCGCTGGCACATCATCCGCCATGTCCTGCTGCCCGAGGCCCTGCCGGGCATCGTCGGCGGCCTGACCATCACCGTGGTGACGATGATCGGCGCCTCGGCCATGGCGGGGGCGGTCGGCGCGGGGGGCCTGGGCGATGTGGCGATCCGCTACGGCTATCAGCGGTTCGACACCAATGTCATGCTGGCGGTGATCGTGATCCTGGTGGCGCTGGTCTGCCTTGTGCAGTTCGCGGGCGACACCGTGGTGCGCCGGCTGCGCGCCCGCTGAGGGGCAAGACGGCAGCAGAAAAGGGCGGTCCCTCGCGGGGCCGCCCTTTTGCGTTGGGGCTTTTCGCGGGCCTCAGCTTGCCGAGACTTTCCGCTCGGTCGCGCGGATGTCGAAGGCGCCGCCGGTCTGGCTGGTGTCGCGCAGGGTGACCGGGGCGCGGCCCAGATGCGGAAAGGTCAGTTCGGCGAACCGGATCGCCTCTTCCAGGTGCGGATAGCCCGACAGCACGAAGGTGTCGACGCCAAGCGCCTGGTATTCGCGCAGGCGTTCTGCGATCTGCGCGCCGGTGCCGACCAGTGCAGTGCCTGCGCCGCCGCGCACCAGGCCCACGCCGGCCCAGAGGTTCGGCCCCACGACAAGACGGTCACGCCGCCCGCCGTGCAGCGCGGCCATCCGCGCCTGACCGACCGAATCCATCCGGGCGAGGTTCGCCTGGGCCGCCGCGATCTCGTCATCCGTCAGCTTCGAGATCAGCCGGTCCGCCTCGGCCCAGGCCTCGGCCTCCGTCTCGCGGGCGATGACGTGCAGGCGCACGCCGAAACGCGGCTTGCGGCCGTATTTCGCGGCGCGGGCGGTCACATCGGCGATCTTTTCGGCCACCTGCTCCGGCGGTTCGCCCCAGGTCAGATAGGCGTCGACATGTTTCGCGGCGAGTTCATGCGCCGCCGGGGAAGAGCCGCCGAAGTAAAGCGGCGGATAGGGCTTTTGCACCGGGGGATAGTAGTTGCGGGCTTGCTTCACCGTGATGTGCTTGCCCGCGAAATCCACCAGATCGCCGGTTTCCAGCAACTGGCGCCAGACGGTCAGGAATTCGTCGGCATTGTCGTAGCGCTCGTCATGGCTGAAGAACACGCCATCGGCGGCGAGTTCAGTTTCGTCCCCGCCAGGCACGACGTTCAGCAGCAGCCGCCCGTCGAGCGCCTGGTCCAGCGTTGCCGATTGCCGGGCCGAGGCGGTCGGCCCCATGATCGAGGTGCGCAGCGCCACCAGCAGCTTGATCCGGTTCGTCGCGCCGATCAGGCTGGCGGCCGTGACCCAGGGATCCTGGCAGCTCGACCCCGTGGGGATCAGCAGCCCGTCGTAGCCCAGGCGTTCGGCGGTCACGGCGATGTCGCGCATATAGGCGTTGGTCGGCGCGCGGCCGAAGTCCGACCGGCCCAGATAGCGGGTATCGCCCGAGGTGGGCAGGAACCAGAAGATCTCGGGTCCGGCGGGCGTGGCGGCGGGGGTGGTCATTCGGCTGCTCCTGAAAAGCTGGCGGGGCGGAAGGCGCCCGCGGCATGGCGGTCGGGCAGGCGGTCGCCCTGTCCGAACAGGCGTTGGCGAAGGGTCCCGGGGGCGTATCCGGTCTTGTAGCTGCCCCGCGATTGCAGTTCCGGCACGATCAGATCGGCGAAATCGGCATAGCTTTCGGGGGCGACGATGCGGGTCAGGTTGAACCCGTCGATCTCGCCCTCACGCACCCAGCGTTCAAGCTCGTCCGCCACCTGGGGTGGCGTGCCCGCAATCACCGGATAGCGCCCGCCGATGGCCAGTTGCGCCAGCAGGTCGCGCTTGGTCCAGCGGTTGGTTTCCGCCAGCTTCGTCGCCGACTGGATGGAGTTCGTCGGCCCGTAAGGGATCGGATCGTCGAGGCCGTAGCGCGCGAAGTCGATGCCGGTCGAGGCCGCGAAATGCACCAGCCCCGCCTCGGGGCTGGCCGCCGCGCGATAGCCGGCGAGCTTCTCCGCCGCCGCTGCGGCACTTCGGTCG
>JAATGA010000157.1 GCA_015654855.1 Rhodobacterales bacterium | reverse complement strand
GGCGATATGGGCGGACTGGCCGTGCAGATAGTTCTGCACCTTCAGCGTGTTCCAGTGGAACTCGTCCTGCTCGTAGCCGATGTCGCGCACGCAGTCGCGCACGATCCCCTCGACCTCGGCCAGCTTGGCGCGGACCTTTGCCCCGGTCGAAAGCCGGACCTCGCCGCCGACGATGACCCGGCCCGTGGTGGCGAAGGTCTCGCAGGCGACGCGGGCATCGGGCTCTTCCGTCAGGAAGGCGTCGAGCACGGCATCCGAGATCCGGTCGCACAACTTATCGGGGTGGCCCTCGGAAACGGATTCCGAAGTGAAAACGTAATTCTGACGCGACATGGGAAGCGCTCCGTTGCAGATCCCCGTCACGCCAGGAAGCCGTTGTGACGGTTCGTTGAACCCTTGCCTACGCCCGCCCGGACCCGTGGTCAAGCACCGGCGCGGCGCCTGCGCCACAGTAGCGCGCAAAGGATTGACAGAATCACCAACGCCGCCGGCAGATCGCCCGTCCGCGCATAGATCGTCGCCGGCAGCGCCCCAGGCAGGGGCGCGTCGATCCAGCCCGCCCGCCCCAGGGGCAGCGCGGCCGTCACCCGACCCCTGGCGTCGATCATCGCCGAGATGCCGGTGTTCGCCGCGCGCGCCAGCGGCAGCCCCTGCTCGATCGCGCGCAGCCGCGCCTGGCCGAGGTGCTGATACGGCCCGGTCAGCGTGCCGAACCAGGCGTCGTTGGTGATCTGCAACAGCCAGCCGGCCCGCTCCGGCACGGCGCGCAGATCCTGCGGAAACACCGCCTCGTAGCAGATCAGCGGCAGCGCGCGACCCAGCCCGGGCCCAAGGTCGATCAGCGCCGGCCCCGGCCCGGCGGTATAGCCCGCCCCCATCTGCGAGGCGAACGCCCCGATCCCGAACAGCCGCCAGGCCAGATCGCCAAGCGGAATATATTCGCCGAAGGGCACCAGATGCCATTTGTCGTAGCGGGCGGTGACCTCCCCCCCGGGTCCGATCACCGCCAGCGTATTATATCCCCGCCCCTCGGCGTCGATCCGTTGCAGGCCAAGCGCCACCGGTGCGCCCTGCCCGGCAGCGGCGATGATCCCGGCGACCTCGGGCGAGCGTTCCAGCAGATAGGGCATCGCCGTTTCCGGCCAGATCACCAGGTCCGGCCGCCCGCCGTCGAGGCCGGGTGCGGCGGTATAATCGACCTGACGGTCGAAATAGGTCCGCGCCGCCTCGGGGTCCCATTTCAGGCTTTGCACCGCATCGGGCTGGACGAGGCGGATCACCGCGCCCTGCGGCACCGGGTCGGGCAGCGACAGCCGCCAGGCGCCCCAGGCCCAGGCCGCCGCGAGCGCCAGGACCGCCGCCCCGGCAGACGCCGGGCGCAGCCGCGCCAGACCGGCGGCGACAAGACAGGTGGCCAAGGTCAGCCCGACCGGCCCGATCAGCGCCGCCGCCTGGGCCACGGGCGATCCGATCCAGATATGGCCGATCAGCGCCCAGGGGAAACCGGTCATCACATAGGACCGCGCGAGTTCCGCCGCAGAAAGCGTCGCGGCAAAGGCGAGGGCCGCACACCCGCCGCCCGGTGCCGTCCGCCCCGAAAGCGCCCCGGCAAGCCAGCCTGCCGCGCCCCAGAACAGGCCGAGGCCGAAGGCCATCCCCAATACGGCGAAGGGCGCCATCCAGCCGTAGGCGTCGGCATCGACCAGGAACGGTTCGTAGATCCAGTTCAGGCTGCCGGCGAAATAGCCGGCCCCGGCAAACCAGCCGACCCACCAGCCCGCACCCCGGCGCGCCGGGAGGAGAAAGGCGGCGGCTTCGGATATATCCCCGCCGTCGCCCTGGCCGGCCGTGTCCGCCGTTCCACCGTGACCACCCGCGCCCGCCACCAGCGCGATCAGCCCGGCCAGCGCCGCCAGAGCGACCGGCCACAGGCCGAAAGGCGCCTGGCCCGCCGCCATCGCGAGGCCGAGCGCCATGGCAAGGGCGATGCGTCGCCCCCCCGGCCAGTGCCTCGGCCCGCGCATGGTCTAGCCCGCCGCCCCCGCGGCAGCCGCCGCCTCGCCCTTATCGGGCAAACGAACGCGCAGCCGCTTGATCCGGCGCGGGTCGGCGTCGATCACGTCGAACTCCACCCCGTTGTCCAGCGTCACCACCTCGCCGCGCGAGGGCACGCGGCCGGTGCGCAGAAACACCAGGCCGCCGAGCGTGTCGATGTCGTCATCCTCGTCGTCCAGCCGCAGGCGATGCCCGACCGCCTGCTCGAAGTCGTGCAGCGGGGTGATCGACTGCGCGATATAGACGCCGGGCGCCTCTTCCTTCCAGAGCGCGCCCTCTTCCTCGTCGTGCTCGTCCTCGATCTGGCCGATGACGGTTTCGATCAGATCCTCGATGGTGACGAGGCCGTCGACCCCGCCGTATTCGTCTATGACCAGTGCCATATGCACCCGCTCGCGCTGCATCTTCTGCAAGAGCATCCCCACCGGCATCGAGGGCGGCGCGTAAAGCACCGGACGCAGCAGTTTGCGCAGCGAGAATCGCCCCGTCGCCCCGAAGCCGTGCTGCAAGGCCAGGTCCTTCAGCATGACGAGGCCCTGCGGATGGTCGAGCGTGCCCTTGTAGACCGGCACGCGGCTGAACCCGTGTTCGCGGAACACCTCGACCAGCGCCTCTTTGCCGATGTCGAGCGGCACGGCCACGATCTCGGCCTTGGGCACAGCCACATCGTCGATGCGCAGCTTGCGCAGATTACCGAGGCCGGGCAGCGGGTTGGCCGGCTGATCGGGCGCCCGTGCCGCATCGGCGGAGGTATCGTTGGGGGAAAGGGCGCTGAGAATTCGCCCGAAGAATCCGCGCGGGGCGGATTCGGATGACTCGTCGGTCTCGGCCAGCGCGCTCTGCGCTGCGTCTGACCCGTCGTTGCTACTGCCCATCTGTCCTTGTTCCAGAACGCCGCCCTCGGGCGGCACAATCACGAATATGGGTCGGAAAGGCCCAGTTGCGCAAGTATCCGCACTTCGGTCCCTTCCATCAGCGCGGCATCGCGCTCACGCACATGGTCATAGCCGAGCAAATGCAACAGGCCGTGAACGACGAGATGCGTGACATGATCGGCCATGGGCTTGCCCTGCTCCGCCGCCTCACGGGCGCAGGTTTCCCAGGCGATGGCGATGTCGCCGAGTTCCTCGGGATCGTCGGGCCGGCCGGGTTCGGGCAGGTCGGGCATATCGCCGTCGCCTTCCGCCCCACGCTCCTCTGACGGCCAGCTCAGCACGTTCGTCGGTCGGGGTTTGCCCCGGAAATCGGCGTTCAGCGCGGCGATCCGGGCATCGTCGCAGCCCATCAGGCAGAGAACGAAGCCCTCGGGCGGCAGCCCCAGTTCCTCCGCCGCCGCGCGACAGGCCCGTTCGGCCAGGGACTCCAGCCCGAAGGCCTCCCACCGGGCGTCTTCGACGACGATATCGACAAGGGGTTCCATGGCCATGCGCCTAACGCATCGGTCGCGCTGCGGCAATGGGCGTCGGGCCAGGGGGCGGATGGAGCAGCGGGGGCTTCGCGCCCCCGCGGGATATTTGTGCAGAGAGGATTGGGGGAAGGAAGGGAAGAGCCGGGCGGCATGGGTCGCCCGGCGGAGAAGGGTTCAGACTTTGGCCTCGTCCGCCTCATAGGCCTCGATCACACGGGCGACCAGCGGGTGGCGCACCACGTCCTTCGAGGTGAAGTAGTTGAAGGAGACGCCCTTCACCCCTTTCAGGATGCGTTCGGCCTCGGCCAGGCCAGAAGCGGTGCCGCGCGGCAGGTCGACCTGGGTGCGGTCGCCGGTGATCACCATCCGGCTGCCCTCGCCCAGGCGGGTCAGGAACATCTTCATCTGCATCGAGGTGGCGTTCTGCGCCTCGTCCAGCACGACGAAGGCGTTCGACAGGGTGCGCCCGCGCATGAAGGCCAGCGGCGCGATCTCGATCCGCTTTTCCTCCAGCAGTTTCTGCACCTGTTTGGCGGGCAGGAAGTCGTTCAGCGCGTCGTAAAGCGGCTGCATATAGGGATCGACCTTTTCCTTCATGTCGCCGGGAAGGAAGCCGAGCCGCTCACCCGCCTCGACCGCCGGGCGGGAGAGGATGATCTTTTCCACCGCACCCGCGATGAACATGGTCACGCCCACGGCGACGGCCAGATAGGTCTTGCCTGTCCCCGCCGGGCCGATGCCGAAGCCCAGCTCGTTCTGGAACAGGTTCGCGACATAGGCCTTTTGCGCCTCGGTCCGGGGTTCGATCGGTTTCTTGCGGGTGCGCAACTCGATCCCGCCGGCGCCGAACATCTCGATCTGTTCGGCATCCGGCGACACGGGCAGCACCGGGCGACCCATGCGGATCGCGCCGTCGATATCGCCGGCGCCGATGTGACGGCCACCTTCCAGGCGCGCATAGAGCGAGCGCAGCACCGCCCCCGCCTGGTCACGCCCCGCCCTGTCCCCGATCACCGCCAACCTGTTTCCCCTTCGCAGGATATGCACCCCGGTCTGGTGTTCGATCTGCGCGAGGTTCCGGTCGAATTCGCCGCACAGGTCGATCAGCAGGCGATTGTCGGGAAATTCGAGCACGGTTTCGATCACGTCTTCCGGCACGGTCGGGGGGGTCAGCGCGCTGATGCCCAAGGAAATCTCCTCTCTCAGGTCAGATGGCAATTCCAATTTGGGGGCTGTGTCGGATTCGGACAAGGACCCGTCTGCGCCCGGGGCCAGTTTCCGCCCGAGATGTGCCGTTCGAATGACACCCCGCCCACAAAATGTGCGAAACCGGTCCGGCCCGGCCTTCTGATGATGTCGCGAAAATGAAAAAGGGGCCGCGGATACACCACGGCCCCCTGAATTTCGCACGCAAAAGGTAAAATCGCGCCGGTCGTTACTTCTGGGCGTGCAGGGGAACGTAGTCGCGGATCCCGGCCTTCGAAGTCTGATAGTTCCGCACGACCGTCCCCGGAGGATAGTTGCCGTCGCAGACCGGCAGGCCGGAGCGCGGGTCGAACCGGCGTCCCGAATAGCCCTCGACGCCATCGTCGAGGATCCAGGCCTGGCAGCCGTCGGGATCATAGGCGATGCCGCCGCCGCCCTGGGGCAGGACGCCCTTGGAATAGCCCTTGTCGTAGGCGGTCGCGATCACCGTATCCGGCCCCTGGCGATAGGGACGGACCCCCATCCCCTCGGCGCAGCCGGAAACGAGCGTGGCGATACCCAGAAGCGCGAATGTGACATTGGATCTGGTCATGACGATCACCACCGATAGCAAACGATTTCGACGCGGCGGTTCTTCGCCATATTCGCGGCCGAGTTGTTCGGCACCAGCGGCTCACGCTCGCCGAAGCCGATCTCGCGCTGCACGACGGCGCCGACCGAGCGGGCCACGCCCGCCACGGCCGCCGCACGACGCTGCGACAGGCGGATGTTGTATTCGTCCGAGGCACGGCTGTCGGTATGGCCGTAGATCGCATAGCCGAAGGCGCCGGCCTGCTGGAAAAACTGCGTCAGACGGCGACGGCCGTCGGTTGTCAGCTTCGCGCTGTCGGTGGCGAAAAGCGCGTCAGAATTCTCGACAAGGCAGGTGTTGCGCTTCAGGCAGACGGGCTTGCCGGTTTTGGGATTGACGCGGTCGACCATATAGCCCTCGATCCCGCCATCCGCCCACCAGTGCATACAGCCGTCGTCGTCGACCCAGATCCCCAAGTCGATCCTGCCGGCCACTTCGGGGCGGGCCTGAGCCTGAGCGGCATTCGCACCCGCGAGGCCGACGACAAGCGCCATCCCCCAGGCAACCGCCCGGATTCTTCCGGAAACCTCGATCACTTTGCGTCCCCTAAAAATTACCGCCGGATTCGTAGTCTGAAACAATTGTAAGCGTCTCGCGAGCTTGTAAAGCAAAATATATGGGGATCAAAGGCATTCACCACTATCGGTTGCGCAACTCGCATCAGTGCATCGTAATTATTGAAAATTGCGCACGCTCGGGAAACAGCGGTGTCGACGCCCCGGAAACCTATGTTTCCAGATGCGCACCTGACGGCGCATGTCGCCCGCCGCCTCAGCCCGCCAGCCGCGCCCCGGCCAGCGAATTCGCAGCCGATCCGACAATGCGCACCCGCACCAGCTCGCCCGCGCGGCCCGAGGGGTCGTCGACATGAACGGCGTGCAGGTGGTCGGATTTGCCGACCCATTGCCCCGGCAGACGGCCGGGCTTTTCATACAGAACCCCGACCTCGCGCCCGACCATGGCCTCTTGCGCGGCGCGTTGCTGCGCGGTGATCAGGGCCTGCAACTCCTGCAAGCGGGCATCGGCGAGCGCCGCTTCGACCGGCGGCTTCTCCGCCGCCGGGGTCCCGGGGCGCGGCGAGTATCTGAAGCTGAAGGCCGCGCCGTAGCCCACGGCCCGGATCAGATCCATGGTCGCGGCGAAATCGGCATCGGTCTCGCCGGGAAAGCCTACGATGAAATCCGACGACAGCAGGATGTCGGGCCGCGCCGCGCGGATGCGCCCGATCAGGTGCAGATACTGATCGGCCGTATGCTTGCGGTTCATCGCCTTCAGGATGCGGTCCGACCCCGACTGCACCGGCAGATGCAGATAGGGCATCAGCTGCGGCAGATCGGCATGGGCGGCGATCAGATCGTCGTCCATATCGTTCGGATGGCTGGTGGTATAGCGGATCCGCTCCAGCCCCCCGATCGCCGCCAGCGCGCGGATCAGCCGGCCGAGGCTCCAGTCGCCCGCTTCCGCCCGGCCGTGATAGCCGTTGACGTTCTGCCCCAGCAGGGTGATCTCGCGCACCCCGCGACCGACCAGATCGCGCGCCTCGGCCAGGATGCGGGCGACCGGGCGGCTGACCTCCGCCCCGCGGGTATAGGGCACGACGCAGAAGGCGCAGAACTTGTCGCAACCCTCCTGCACGGTCAGAAAGGCGGTCGGCCCCCG